>JBDSRX010000064.1:0-10489 GCA_039929105.1 Candidatus Dojkabacteria bacterium | reverse complement strand
AGTAAGTATTTGCAGCTACAGATGCATCGTTTACTGCTCTTAAGTAAGGGTAGGACTATTTAGAATGAGCGAAAAGGGTTTAACAGAAGTTAAAGATACAAAAGAACTGTTCGATCCAAATAAAAATGATGCTCCGGGATCTGTTTATTCAATGGTTATGGAGGGAACAAGACCTGTTGTTGTGGAAGTTCAAGCATTGGCTTCACGATCGTACTTTAGTAATCCACGAAGAACTACTTCTGGTTTCGATTTAAACAGACTGTTCATAATCCTAGCCATTATTGAAAAGAAATTAAAACTTAATACTGGGGAACTAGATGTATATGTAAACATTACTGGCGGAATTAAAATTAATGACCCTGCTCTAGATATAGCGGTTGTTAAAGCAGTTATATCTTCTATAAAAAACGAAATTGTTCCAAAGACTTCTATTTACTTTGGAGAAGTTGGTTTAACTGGTGAAATTAGGAAAGTCTTCTTAGAAGATAAAAGGATAAAGGAGTCTAAACGATTAGGATTTGTGAATATTTATAGTAATAAAAATACTAAACAGGTTAGTTAACCTTCCAAAGCCTCACGGAAATTTATCAATGCAAATTCATCCTCGAGTTTTAGGCCCAACTGGTAAACTAAAACTGCATTCTGATTATTATTTTTCAATGCTTTAATCCAAGGTATTATAGTCGTAACCTTTCTGGTAATAGGTTTAAGTGCATCTGCCATATAAGAATGTGGATTTATAACCTCTGTAGGAATATTTTCTAAAATACTTAATATTTTCCCAAACGCAGCTAGAATAATGTCAAATTCTTCCTCAGAAATTTTATCCATACAATTTGATTCCAGTAAACTCATGGCTGCGAAAATCTCGTTACCAACTGTATCGTGAAGAAACCCATTTAACTTTTCTGTAGCTGAGCTCCCCTTCCCATTAGACCAGTTTTCAAACTCATGAACAAAGTCAAATGCTAAAATATCTTTCTGGGGGTTATCTTGTGATAGATCAGGTAAACTCATTCGGCTTTTGTTATTGTTAATCCTTGTGTAAATATTCTTGCTTTATCATCAACCAACATCCCTAAACCTCTTATCTTAGAGATACCTTCCTCAGAAAAATCGTCACCTTGGAGGAGATTATTTAAATCATCTAAATTTTTAATTAGAGCTACCTTATATTCTTCCCCATCCTCATTTATGCCTCTCTCCTTGAAAAGCACATTCAATATCTCTACTGGAAAAGCATTTAGGAACTCTAATGCTTCTAAGTAACCTTGTTGTTTAGTTAACATGCCTAAACGGCTTATTGCAAAGTCTCTCTTCGTTGCGTCACTTACAAATGGGGCATACATTTTAATCCTTCCGTAAACAGCACCAATAGAGTTGACCATCTTATCATTGAATACATATCTCAAAAGCCTAGGAATATCTATTTTATCTGGATTCCCAGGTGCATATAAATACAACATACTAACATTCTCAAAATCCTCTCCATTTTCAAGAAACCGAATTACATACTTTTCTAGAGTTGCATTATTAAAGTTAAGTCCGTGAACAGTACTTTCAATCTTGTCCATATTATTTTATTAAGATTTAATTAGTCATATTAACACCAAGACTTTGCGCAAAATTTCTTATATCTGTCATAAAGTATTTAATTCTATTTCCCCAACCATTACACCCTTCTTCGTTTCCGCAGAAAGTACCATCCATTAAACTAGGATCCTCCATATATTTTTCTCCGTATTGTTGAGTCAGAACTTTAGTTACCCTATCAATTGATTCGTAAAAAGAGCTAAATGTAATTCTATTAACTCCGCCTCCTCCAAAACCCCAGCAATTAAACATATCTGCAGATCCAGGGTACTTACATAAATGAGTTTCGTTATATGCAATTGCTACAACTGTTATACATTCATGTGGAGATTGATACCTATTACATGCATCTACAAAAGTTTGTCCATAACCTGCTAGTGGTGAGTTGTTACTTTCTAAATATCTATTTAAAACATATGCTCTTTTATCTACAAAAGTAGCATTAGAATTAGAATTGAAAGATTCAGAACTTTTATTAGCACTGCTATCTGTGGAAATAACGGGAGGTATAATATCTGGATTACTAGAATCTGCATTAACATAATAGTTATTTACAGAATTCTGAACAACTCCTCTTACATTAATAAGGCTAAAGAAAGAAACTGCGAATGCAATTAAAACCATTGCAAATTTCTTCAATTTTGTACTTTTATAATTCCTTACAAAATCTACTGGTCTTAGTATTATCTTTTTTGCTGTTTTTACTTTACTTCTTCTAGCAACTCTTCCGATTTGCATTAGTTACAGACACTGCTTAGTGCTTTGGCAGAAGTCTCAATAAAAGGTAATTTTAATTCTAATATAAACTATAGGAAAACAGCTTACATGTCAAGAGAAAGGGCACATAGAAAAGCTCGAAATTCGAAATTAGAAGCTCAAAAATGTTGCTTTTGGATTTCTTTATTCGTGCTTCGGATTTTGCATTACTCTAGTTCTTTCGCCAAATTGAATAATGAAGCTTCGCTCCATTTCTTACCCATTGCCTGCATTCCAATAGGCATTCCGTCTTTGTCTTTTCCAATTGGAATTGAAAGTGATGGTATTCCAACTAAATTTGCAGTAACTGTATAAATATCTACTAGGTACATTTGCACAGGATCTTGAGTTTTCTCTCCAAGTTTAAATGCTGTTGTTGGTGCTACGGGTGCTAATAAAACATCTACTTCTTCGAAAACCTTATCAAATTCTCTTTTTAATTTTGTTCTAACTTTGCTTGCCTGTTTATAGAATTGGTCTGCATATCCTTTACTTAAGGAATATGTTCCAACCATAATTCTTCTTTTTACTTCTTCTTCTAAATATTGGCTTCTCGATTGAACTAAATTCTCTTCGTAATTGTTTGCTACTTTTTTACCAAATCTAACTCCATCGTACCTTGCTCTATTTGATGAAATTTCTGAAGGAACTAAAATGTAATAAACTGCTAATCCATATTTAGTACTTGGAATGGAAACTTCTTTAATTTCGTGTCCTAAACTCTTTAATTCTTCCACCTGTTTATCTACTGCTGTTTTAATTTCTTCGCTTAGTCCTTCTCCAAAAAATTCTTTCGGAATTCCAATAACTAATTTCTTAGTAACATCATTATCTTTATACTCAACATCGTATGTAGTTGCATCATTAATATCTTTTCCAGCAATAATACTTTCAATTAATGCCATGTCATCTACATTTCTTGTAAAGAATCCAGGTGTATCGAAAGAACTTCCCATTGCACCAATTCCATATCTAGAATTTCGTCCGTAAGTAGGTTTTAAACCATAAAGTCCACAGAAAGATGCGGGTAATCTAACCGAACCTCCAGTATCTGTTCCTAATGAGAAAAATCCCACTCCGGCTAATAAACTTGCTGCAGATCCAGAACTAGATCCACCAGGAGTTTTAGTAAAGTCTAAAGGATGTTTTGTTGGTCCATATCCAGAATTTTCTCCACTTCCTCCAAATCCCCATGGGTCGCAATTACATTTACCAATTAGAATCGCTCCTTCATCAATACATTTTTGAACAATTGTTCCAGTATAAGGTGCAATAAAATCTTCCATTAATTTTGAAGCGAAAGTTGTTCTTGTTCCTTCTACCAAATATAGATCTTTAACTGTAAAAGGAATACCTAAAAGTCTACCTGTTTTTTCTCCAGAATCAATTTTAGTTTGAATATCATTTGCTTGTTTAATTGCGTAGTCGTCAAGAATAGTAATGAATGCATTTGTTGCATCTTGTACTGTATGTGCTAGCTTTAAGTGCTGATTTACTAGGTCAATCACTTTTATTTCTCCAGATTTAATCTTCTCAACAGTAGAGATTAGCGATTGTGTTTGTGGTATTTCCAAAGAGTTCATATTTATTGCAATAACTGAGAAATTATAGCAGTAAGTATGAAAGCCTACAAAAAATGAGGTGATCTAAGCCTTAGCAACTAGGGTAAGAAGATGAGTGCACATACTTCTATATAATAAAATTCTAACCTCAGTATATTCTGCAAGCTTTGTGAGTATTTCTAGTAATGAATACTTTTCAATAGTAATAGATAACAATTTTTTTTCGTAACTACACAAAATCATCCTAAAAAAGACAGATGTTTTTATTTCCATATCCTCATCAAAAGACATTGGTTGATCGTCTTTTTCTTCATATTCACCGGTCATATTAACTCCAGATATTGACTCAAGATTTTTTAAGTCCTTATAGATATCAATCGGGATTAACTCTAGGATAATTTTTATAATGCTTTCTAGCAGTTCATAATTAATTGTCCCGCTCTCGAAAGTTAATGGTTGTGATTGTAGTATGGTTCCGTTGCTCATATGCTTCAGATAAATTATTGCAGCAACATTATAACTCTATTTTTAGTATTTTAAAGTAAAGGTATTTAATTAAGGAAAAAGTTTAAGTCTCAATATACTTACCTTTTTCGTAACTACCTAAAATTTTTAGTTCTTTAACATAAGATTTTAGTTCAAAGAGGGCGTTTTTCATTTTATCTTCTTGTATTCCGGACATTACATCTACATAAAATCTATATTCCCAGTCTGTATGTAGAATTGGTCTACTTTCAATCTTTGTTAAAGCAATATCTCTATCTGCAAATGTTCTTAGAGATTTATATAACGAACCTGGCTCATCACCCAACAGGAATTGAATAGAAGTTTTGTTACTCTTTTTACCTTTTAATTCCTCAGGCATTTTACCTTCTTTAGATAGAACAAAAAATCTTGTAAAGTTCTTTTGGTTTTCGTGAATGTTTTCTTTTAGAATTTCCATTCCATAAATCTCTGCAGCTAATCTTCCAGCTGCTGCTGCAGAATCTTTTAATCTTTTTTCTTTAATCATTTTTACACTTCCAGCTGTATCGTCAAACTCTATGTCTTTTATATTTGTATTTTCGTGCAAGAAAGCTCTAATTTGATTTAATCCGACGGGATGGGAGTATATAGTTGTTATATCTTCCAGCTTTGTACCAGGATGGACAATCATATGGAAATTTATTCTTAAATAAACTTCTCCAATTATAGTAAATCCATATTTACTGATATTGTCATAATTCTGGAATACAGAACCATGTGTAGAGTTCTCAAAAGGGACAACAATATAGTCAGCTCTATTTTCTTTTAAATCTTCAAAAACATCTGTAAAGTCCGTCCGTTCTAGTAATTCAATATCTTTACCAAATATCGAATTGGCAGCTATGTGGGAGTATGAACCTAAATTTCCTTGGATACTAATGTTTAAGTCTTTCATATTGTCAGATTAATTATTAAATCCGAAGTCCGAAATTAGAAACCCAAAAATGTCACACTTTTGGATTTTGATATTCGTATTTCGTGCTTTTATTATGGTCTACTTAGTACTGTTGTTCTTGGGAATGGAATTGTCTCTCTTATATGATGAACTCCACTTAGCCATCTTACTGTTCTTTCCAAACCGATTCCAAATCCTGCATGCTTTACAGATCCGTATTTTCTAATGTTTAAATACCATTCGTAATCTTTAACAGGATAGTTTCTTGCTTTTAATTCGTTTAATAAAACATCATAACTCTCCTCTCTTTGGCTTCCTCCAATAATTTCTCTAGCCTCTTCTGGTGCAATTAAGTCTGCACATTTAGCTCTTTTAACTCCTCTTTCGTCAATGTAGCTTTTCATATAGAAAGCTTTTACTTCGAAAGGATAATCTTCAATAAATGTTGGAACACCAAAGTGATCTCCAATCTTTATTTCTTCTTCAGTTGTCATGTCGTCTTTGTAATCAACAGTCATCCCATATTCAGTTTCTAGAAGCTTCTTGGCATCATAATGTTTAATTCTTTGGAAAGGTTTTGTAAGAATATTTTCTAAAACATCTGTTTTTCTTTCTAGAATTCCTAGCTCAATTTTGCAGTTTTCTAGAACATCTTTAATAATTCTTTTTACTAATCTTTCTTGTAAGTCTTCGTTCATTTGTTGATCGAAGAAAATCATTTCTGCATCCATCATCCAGAACTCAGATAAATGGTTTCTAGTTTTAGATTTCTCTGCTCTAAATACAGGTCCAAAGTCGTAAACTTTTCCTAAACCCATAATCCCAGCCTCTAAATAAAGCTGACCAGATTGGGTTAAATACATATTATCTTCGTAATACTTCATACTGAATAACTGTGAGGTATCTTCTGCAGCTGTTGGTTGTAATATAGGTGTATCAAATCTTGTAAAACCTTCTTCGAAATAGAAATTAGTTATAGATAAGAAAACTTGGTTTCTAATTCTTAAAACTGCCCAAGGAGTTTTAGATCTTAGATATAAATCTCTGTTTTCGAAAAGGAATTCTGGTCCATGTTCTTTATTTCCAATTGGGTATTCATCACTAGTTCCTACAACTTCAATGTTTGATACTTGGATTTCATATTCTTCTTTCTTTGGATGTTTTGAAATTCTTCCAGTTACTTTTAAAGAAGATTCAATTCCAGCATGCTCTGCAGTATTCCAGATCTCGTCGGATACTTTTGCTTTTTCAACAATTGCTTGAGTAAATCCAGAACCATCTCTCAATTGAAGAAAGGCGATCTTTCCAGAAGATCTTGAGTTATAAACCCAACATTCTAGAATTACATCTTTATCTACATACTTTGATAGGTCTTTAATATAAACCTTCTGTGCTTCTGGAATTAAATCTGACATACAATAAAATAATAATTAATTAAGTTGTTTTTATAAAATCACAATTTAAAATCTGAGCTGCTAGGACTTCCCGCATTCGCTCTGCGTGACAAGCTTCTCTTGTTATTAAAACTGGGACGGTAGGACTCGAACCTACAGTCTTGCCGTTAACAGCGGCTTGCTTTACCATTAAGCTACATCCCAACTTATTAGCTTTACTCCCGATTCACTTCGTTCTCGGGACTAAGATCTACATCTCCTCGACACTGCTTCACAGTCTCTCGTCGTGTATCTCTTGAGCATTAAGCTACATCCCATTATATTATGTATTCCTTATCATTGCGAGGTTAACACCTCCCGTCACTTCGTGACACCCTCCTCAAGGAGGGAATCTTAAAATATAAAAAATCCCAAATTGCTTTGGGATTATTGTATTTGTTTATATTCAACAACAATAACCCCTAGTCGGAGTTGAAATTATTATTGTTATTGAATGTTGTTTTCATATGCGAGATTATATCACATAGTTTTTCATAGCAATGATAAAATTATCAATAGTTCTTTGATCTTCATCTAGTTCGTCTTTATATAGGAAAGACTGAAGTAGCTGTAATAAAGTTTTTTCTTGTAACTTTAAATTGATCATCAGACTGTTAAGTTCTTCAGATAATTTAATTATTCTATGACATTGAACTACTTCAGTTTGATCATCTAATTGATTCACAACTCTTCTAATTGTATCGATTAGTTCATCACTGAATAAAAACTCTGGGTAATTTGTAATTCTTTTTAAAGCATTAATAAGTTCATCGCCTGTACAACACAGTATAGATTCCATTATTGCATCATAATTTTGTCTGAATTCAACGGGAAATTGTTCAGTGTCTGTATAAGAAGGGGCTGCTATTAAAGCACTTGGAAAGTACATATCCCCTTCACTACCTGAATATGCTGGTACTATTGGATTTTTTGCGTGTTTTTTTTATCATTTTTATTTATTAAATTGTTAGGATTATAGGAAACATAAAAAGTGAAGTCAATCTATAATCAATTATGTATAATAGAAAGTAATTAATTTTTAGAAATTTAATATGTTCGCATACGATACTTTATTCTTATTATGTTGTTGCTTAGGTTTCATCCTAATCGTTGGTTTTATAATCGTTATGTTCTATTCATTAGGGTTTAATGGAAAAAGACAACAACGAGGCGACAAGATTAAGCAAAAACTCGAGGAGTTTAAGAAGAAGAATAGTGGAAAATATGGTAAAACTTCCAGCAATAAACCTTCAAATAATGCAGAAGATGCAGAATTTAGAGAGGTCACAAAAAATTGAAGATAATGAAAAGAATGAAAGCAATGAAGGAAATGCTATTCAATTATTTTCATTACCTTAATTACTTTAATTACCTTCATTTGATATGACTCCAATGCAGGAGCAGTACAATAGAATTAAGTCCGAAACACCCGGAACGGTTGTTCTATTTCGTATGGGAGATTTTTACGAAACATTTGATGAAGATGCAGAACTTGTTTCTAGAGTTTTAGGAATTACACTTACCAGCAGAGGTAAAAATGAGAATAGACAACCTTTAGCTGGAATTCCTTACCATGCATTGCCAACATACATGCCAAGACTTGTAGAAGCTGGTTTAAAAATTGCTATAGCAGATCAAATGGAAACTCCAGTACCAGGAAAGTTGGTCGAGAGGGAAATTACAAAGATAATTACTCCAGGCACAATTTTAGATGAAAACTCTTTAGATGCTTCAAAGAACAATTACATTGCATCCATTTATGTATTAAATAATATATTTGGCTTAGCATTCTGTGATTTAACAACTGGAGAGTTTAAGTCATTCTCAACTAATAGTGAAAGTGTTCTAAAAAACGAATTAAAAAAAATAAATCCATCAGAAATAATTTGTGCAGATTGTCATTTTGAAAATTTAAATAAACTAAATCCAAGAAGATTAGAAAAGCTTCTAGATAGTAAATTCAATTTAAAGAAGTCTGTGCAGACTTTAGAAAATCAATTTAAAGTAAATTCTTTAAAAGGTTTTGGATTTAATGTAACTCAAGACTCTACTATTAAAGATTCAAGACCAGAAGAAATCGCAATCGTTACAGCAGCTGGGGCATTAATTAGCTACTTAATAGAATGTCAAAGAGGAGATATTAAACACATTCGAGGAATTCAAAGCTATGCCTATAATGACTACATGAAGTTAGATTTCGAGACTATTAGAAATTTAGAATTATTATTTACAAATTCTGGCACAGATTCTCCAACACTCTACTCAGTTATTAACAAATGTGTAAATCCTATGGGAAAGAGAAAGTTAAGATCTTGGATTTTAAATCCATTAATTAATCCAGATATAATTTCAGAACGACATGAGTCTGTAGAATTCTTCTATAACCAACCACAACTATTATCTAGGCTTAGAGATACCCTATATAAGATTGCAGATGTAGAAAGAATAGTTGGAAGAATTGGAGTTGGAAGTGCAAATCCAAAAGATTTGGTAGGACTTAAGAATAGTCTGGTCAACATAATTGAACTATCGAAATCACTTTCTGCTCAAGAGCTTTCAACTAGACTTAAATATTTAATGAATGAATTAAAGAACGAAAGAATTAATGAAGTTATTAAAATAATCGACGAATCAATTGATAACGAACCAGCAACATTAATCAACAATGGAGGAATAATTAAAATTGGTTTCAATGCAGAAGTAGATGAACTTAGAAATTTAAGATCAAATTCCAAACAAATTCTTGCAGAAATACAAAAGAGAGAAATTGAGAGAACGGATATTACAAATCTAAAAATCTCTTTTAATAATGTATTTGGATATTATATTGAAGTTACAACTTCTCATTTAAGCAAAGTCCCAGATGATTATATTAGAAAGCAAACATTAGCAAATGCAGAAAGATATATTACACAAGAACTTAAAGAACTTGAGGTTAAGATTTTAAGTGCAGAAGAAAAACTTATTAAATTAGAACAAGAACTTTATATTCAAATAAGAGCAAAACTTGCAGACTACTCTCAAACATTATTAGCAGTGGGAAATGCAATTGCAGAATTGGATGTGTTCTTAGACTTTGCTTTTATAGCAAGAGAATTTAATTATGCAAAACCGGAAATATTAGAGGTCATTGCGAGCGAAGCGTCGCAATCCCATAAACCCCATTCTAATGGGATTACTACGTCGTCTTCGACTCCTCGTAATGACTTCCATTTAACTGATGGCCGACATCCGGTTGTTGAGAGATTAGTTGAAAAGTTTATTCCTAATACAACTGAATTTGGAGAAAAGTCTGTTATCCATATTCTTACTGGACCAAATATGTCGGGTAAGTCTACATATATAAGGCAAGTGGCTTTAATAGCATTAATGGCACAAATTGGAAGTTTTGTTCCAGCAAAAGAATATAAATTTAATATTATAGATAGAATATTTACTAGAGTTGGAGCATCAGATAACTTATCTAAAGGAGAATCTACTTTCATGGTGGAAATGACAGAAACTGCGAATATTCTAAATAATGCGACAGAAAAGAGTTTAATAATTTTAGATGAAGTTGGAAGAGGAACATCAACATACGATGGAGTTGCAATTGCATGGTCAATAGTAGAATTTATCCAAGATAAAATAAAAGCTAAAACTCTTTTCGCAACACACTATCACGAGCTTATTTCTCTAGAAGAAAAGTATTCAGATATTAAAAACTACAATATTAAAGTTGTAGA
>JBDSRX010000063.1:0-42419 GCA_039929105.1 Candidatus Dojkabacteria bacterium | reverse complement strand
AACTAGCTGGAGTGCCTGAGGAAGTTACAAAGAGGGCGAATGAGATACTGGACAAATTCGAAAATCGAAATCCGAAATCCAAAAAGAATGAAGTTAGTTCAAATGATAAAGAGCCGAAAACTCCTAAGAAGATTCATCCAGAGCAGATGGGGTTAATATAAAACTCGAAATTCGAATGAAGAAATTCAAAAGAATAAACTTAAGCGGCGGAGCCGTTACAGGCCAAATCTTAAGAGAACTTGTGAGCTTTTAGATTTTGCTTGACAGAGCCCATCGTTAATTAATTCTCACGGTTATTCATTGTGAGGTTTGCACACTCATTGTTGTGGAGTCATTGCGAGGAATAAAATGACGAAGCAATCTCAAAAGACAAAACTTCATATTGCGTTTGAAATAAGACTGTAATCCTATGAGATTGCTTCGCTATGCTCGCAATGACAAATAGGCTGTAACACGGCCTGGTTTAAATGCTGAGTTTTCTCTATAATAGAGCAATGAATAAATTTTTTGATAACTACAAATCAGGGTTTGATCCTTACAAATTGGATGTTAATGCAGCTTATGAGTTTAAAACAATGTCTATGGTCGTTCGAGATGGGAAGGTCATTGCTGAGTCTCACACACCCCGTCCTGACAAGTCAGGACACCCCTCTCAAGAGGGGAATACAATTGTCAACTTAGCTAGTACATCAAAGCCTTTTACGATGGATCTACTTTCTAAAGTTATGAATGAAGATAAGTTTATTGCGACATTAGATTTGATTAAAGAATTAATATTTAGAAAGCAAAATAAGCATTTAGAAGAAAATTCTAGTTACAAAGATGTTCTAATTTGGTTAAGTAAAAATAAGATATCAAATCCTAAAAGTAAACTGAGAGCTTTAGTGATTGGAAACGATGCAGGTTTATATAATTGGAAGGCTGATGGATTTCCAGAAATTGTTATAGATTTTAAAGAACTTTGTTTTAATGCTCTTACTTTATCCTCTAATTCTGCAATTGAAATAGCCAGAAATAAACTTCAAGAAATTTTAGGAAGTAATGTACAAGTTGAATTTGATAAATTACAAATAGCTCCAACCTTAGAATTACATTCAGGTGGATTTAAATTATTAAATCAACAAAGAGCAAACTCAGGAGATTTAAAAGAAATCGTTTTATCTTTCGATAAACTCATCAGTTCGTCAGATGACAGATTGTTAAATGCAATGCATAACAATCCAGTTTATTTTGATGTTGGTGTAAGTAAAATGATTAAAGATTGTGATGTATGGGAAAAAACTGGAGTAGCTTGGCCAATAAATTATGGAGATTCACTATCGGAACTAGGATTTCCTCCACACATGGTTATGGGAACATTATTTTCTATTAAAGAAAATGATACGCTAACTTCATTTGGAATATTTAAAGTTATTGCTATTGCAGTCCCTAAAACTAAAGATTCAAATGGATTTCCAAACATCTACGAAAAAAATTACACCACTTATATAAATCTTGTTAAATATAAGTTTCTTAAAGATTACAGAAGGCAGTTAACAGATTTAGTTGAAAGAAATACTTCTGTTAAACTAAGCTCTTCTACAAATATTGGAAGCCTCTTAAAGCAACAAGCGATGAAATTGAAGATGTTACTGTAACTCTGCTTGAACTATTAATCTCGGTTCATTTGCGTCCCAAGAAGTACAAGTTATTAAAGTAAGAATACTATTGTCTGTTTGATTTAAAACACTTGTATCTGTAGAGCCCACAGTTTTAATTGTTGTTACTTTGTATGTATAAGTTTTGCCGTTCCATTTTATATTAATAGAGTCTCCTTTTTGAACTTTATCTAAATTATTTAGAGTATAAGGACCATAATTATAAGTGAATCGATGTCCTGCAATTACAGTATTTCCACTCTTGTCAGGTGTAGAAGATTCAGGTAATCTCCAGAATCCTAAATTCAATGAGGATTCATTACCTTCGAATACTTCACCATTAACTCCAATACTATTTATCATCAATTTATTTCTAGCTTCGTGAGTGATATTATCTTTAATCCATTCTGTTATATTAGAAAGAATCCCAAAATGTAAAGGTAAAATAGATGTACTTGGCAATTGTGTAATTACTCCAGCACCTCCAGTTGCAGTTAATGTAAATGAAACTTGAGCAGCAGCAATTGTATCTGGATCTGTTCCTCCAGTTGTACCACCAGAGGTTTCTCCTGTAGTTCCTCCCGTAGAGCTTCCTCCAGTTGTAGAACCTGTTCCTCCTCCTGTCGTTGTCGTTGTTGTAGTTGTGCTTGTAGATCCTGTTGTAGGTGGCGGTGGTAATGGTACGGGCGCTGGTTCACCAGTAGTTCCTCCTGTCCCTCCAGTTACTGTAGTTCCACCTGTAGAACCACCAGTTGTCGATCCTGTAGTTGTCCCAGTTCCACCAGTAACTCCAGTTGAACCTCCTGTCCCACTTGTAGTAGTTGTAGTTGTTGTAGTTGGTGGGGTTCCAGTAGAACTTCCGCCTCCAGTTGAATCTCCGCCGCTTCCACCCGAAGTACTTCCTGTAGAAGGTAAGATAATATCTCCTGTTGAAGTCACTCTATTATTAAATGGTCCAACACTTCCTTCAGGATAAAATTTAACTACTAGATAAACATGTCCATTTTGCCCTATATTTAAACTTCCATCTGTAAGTAACTCTTTATTAGAAGTGCCATTATAAGAAGGATTAATTAAAAAATTATCTGAAGTTAATGAAAGTACACTAAATGGATGAGGTGAAAAAGTCGCGTTTAAATCGCTTTGGGCACGAATAGAAATTAGATTGTACATAGAACTAATGTTTGTAAATGTATAAATGTATCTTATCTCAGAAGAGCCATCTTGGTTGGAGTGAATATAATCTATACTACTCTCCACTTTTAAATCTGATTCTGTAGCAGTTCCTAATACACTCGAAGTTTTAAGAGGAGATTTAACATTAGAGACTAGCCAAACAGCAGTGATGCTAAGAATGAATGCTAGTAAAGTAAACACGGCAATAATGCCTTTATTTTTCATTTTTGTTAGTTATAAATACTTAACTTTTATATCCTATCATAAACACAAAACTTGTATATACCCTATAACATCATGTTCTGATAACAAAATGGCGAGTAAGTTATGCGTGTACCACAACTCTACTCATCATAGATATGAAGTTATTGCAACGTCGCTTTTACAATAAGCCTTTGCGAGTTATCAGTTAAAGAAGTACAAGTGATAAGTGTTAAAGTATTGTTATCAGTATTTTCAACAGGTGCTAAATTGTAAGAGTCAACTACCTTGAGTGTATCAATCTTATATGTGTATGTTTTTCCAAACCAAATTATTTTAATTTCATCTCCTGCCACTAGTTTATTCAAATTATGAAATGTCAAAGGACCATATGTGTAGTCGAATCTATGTCCAGCTATTACAGTATTCCCCCCGATCTCTGGGGTAGAAGTTTCTGGCATTCTCCAGAATCCTTCATTTAATGTCTCTTCTGAATTACCCTCGTTAATTTCTCCATTTACTCCTATCTTATTAATAACAATCTTATTTCGTAGTTCTCCTATTACATTGTCTGTAATCCACTCTCTTAAATTTGCTAGTAACCCAGTATGGAATGGTAATAAGTCTGTATTAGGTAGAACTGATGTTTTTACTAATGGTGTAATATCAATAGTTCCAGAAACTGAAACATCTTCAGGTGTTACATTCCCACTTGTTAAAACTTCATCTTCAGGTAGAGTAAATGCAATTCGTGAAGCTGCAGCTACCGATGGGTCTAGACCTCCTGTAGTGCCTCCTTGATTATTGCCAGTAGTTCCTCCAGTAGTTGTACCAGCGGAACCATTTCCAGTAGTTCCACCATTCACTGGAGGAACTGGAGTTGGTGCAGGTGTTGGTACAGGTGGAGGTTTTGGTGCGCTTGCAGTTACAGTTACGCTAGTAGATCCTTCATTACATGTAAGTGTAAATACAGTCCTAACGATCATATGTTGAATGTCTTTATGCCCTTGAGGGTTTGATAGGTTTGCTTGCCATTGAGAATTATCTGGCTGTGATGTTTTCACACAATTTGTTTGGTTAGGTACATTCCAAGTTAATCTTACAGCACAGTCATAACAGACATTTAAAGTATTGCTTAAGTTTGGACCAGCTGAGCCTTTTAATCCAACGAAATTAGGTATTGGAGCAGGTGTTGGCGTTGGTGCAGGCTGAGGACTCGGTGTCGGAGTAGGCGCAGGTGTTGGAGTAGGTGCAGGGGGAGGGTTTGGTGTTGCTCCTCCAGTACCACCACTTGGTGGTGTTGCACTTGTTGAGCCTCCTGCTGTTGCTGTACCACCAGTTGCTCCTCCAGCTCCTTGTGAAGGCGGCAGTTCAATATCTCCTTGAGCTGCTACTTTGTTTTCAAAAGGACCTTTGCTTTGCTCTGGGTAAAATTTAACAGTAAGTGATATTGTTTTATTTTGTGCTATATCTAGTAAATTACCTGTAGATAGTAATTCTGTAATACTCTCTCCATCATAACTGGGATTTGTTGTAAGTCCAGAAGTTAAACTGACAATTTCATATTTATAATCGCCAAAAGTTTCTTTCAAATTGCTTTGAGAAAGTACACTTTTGATCCTGTATTGAGGGCTTAAATTGCTGATGGTGTAAACATATTTAATTTCAGTAGAACCGTCTGAGTTTTTGTGGATATATTCAATCTTACTATCCATTGCAAGCTCATTTTGTGTTGCTGTTCCTAAGACATCCCCATTGGCTAATTCTTGTTTCTTTTGTTCCATATAGTGATAAGTCACTATGAAACTGATTCCTAGAGTCACCACCATTAAAGCAAAGACTGCTATTGGAAACTTACTTCTCATAACATTCATTTAATAAATATGTAAAGTTCATCCTAGTACAAAGTCAGGAACTCTACAATAGGAAAACATCAGATTTTGATAACAAATGTTACGATGTTATATCTCCAAACATTAATCTATGGCATCAGTAGTGTTATAAAATAAAGAGAATTTAGATGTAAAATTCAAACCTAAGAGAGTACCAAATACATAGATTTTAATACAAATTACTAACATTCCTATATCAAAAATACAGATATTAAAATTGAATTTCTAATAACTTATAAATGTGTTCAGAAGTTATGAAGAAATAAACTACTTGTATTTTTATTGAGTTGCCGAAAAAGAGTGAATGAAAGCATTAGAATGCTCAGAATTTTATGACAGTTAAAATGTTACTTTAAATGGCCAGTATTAATGAAATTTATTTAATATTAGGAGGTGTTACATATACTTAACGAAAATTATTAATCAAAGTATAGTTAGGTTCTCTTTAAAATAGAATTATGCACATTTACCTTATAAGAATTATCTTTGATTTGTTTTAAGTTCATTGAAACTTGTAGAGTTCTTATATAAATTATAAAATAGCTCATATTGTTTAAAATATTTATATGGAATCTGAAATACCAACTCTAATTGAACTCAAGAAGTTGCGAAAACCAATAGTTAATAGTCATAAAAAAATTAGAGACGAATTATCCACTTTGGACAGGTTTGCATTATTTATAACTACTCACGTAGGTACAATGGGTTTCTTTATAATTATCTTTTTTTGGACTTTACTTTGGTTATTATGGAACACTTTAGGCCCTAATCAATTTAGGTTTGATCCATTCCCTGCTTTTGCATTTTGGTTATTTATTTCTAATATGATTCAAATATTCCTTATGCCAATAATAATGATAGGGCAAAACCTACAAGGTAAACATTCCGAGTCAAGGTCCGAGGTAGATTATGAGGTGAATGTCCGAGCAGAGAGAGAAATAGAAGTAATCCTCCAACATCTAGAAAGTATTGAAAAGAAAATGAAATAGATATTTTATTATTTCTTTCTCTTAATTGTCTTGTTTAATAATTTTCTATATAAATAAGTGTATTCTTGTATACTTTTTTCCCAAGTAAACGATTGATTCATTGCTCGCAATACTAAACCTTTCCAAATCTTTTTATCTTGATAATAGACTAAAGATTTTTTGATTGAATCTAAAAGTGCTTCTTTTGTAAAGTCCTTAAATAGAAATCCTGTTCCTAAATTGAGTCTTTTATCATAGTTATATATTGTATCTGCAAGCCCACCCGTTTGCCTTGCTATTGGTACTACTCCATATCTCATTCCAATCATATGCCCTGTACCGCAAGGTTCATAAACTGAAGGACATAATAAAATATCTCCTGCTGCGAGTAATCTTTCCTCCATTACATCTGAGAATGTTGAAAGGAATGCAAAGTTTTTATACTTCTTATTAAGCTCTTGAAATTTTTCAACATATCTTTTATCTCCTTCTCCCATAATTATAATTACAACATTCATTTTCATTAACTTTTTAAAGTCTTCTATTATTAAATCAAACCCCTTTTGATACGAAAGTCTGTGTGTAGTAACCAGAAAAGGTAAGTTTATAAAGTTTTTTGGAAGTTTTAATTGTTTAATTAGAAATTGTTTATTTTTTCTTTTTTTATCAACAAAATTTATGGTATTAAACTTTTCTTTTATGTTTTTACTTGTTGCAGGATTAAATCTTTTATAATTAATTCCATTCACAATCCCATAAATAGGTCCATTATTAGATAAGAAATTAGAAAGACCCTCACCATATTCTGGGGTTACAATTTCATGAGCGTATGTTGAACTTACAGTTGTAATCATATCTACACTCTTAATTCCTTGTTTAAGAAAATTGATTCTATCCCATCTTTTATCGTCCCAGTATTTGGGTAAATTTATAGCCGGTGGTCTTTGGTATTTTTTATCAAATCTATTTACATTTACAAAGCTAGAACCCTGGAAAGCTAAGTTATGGATTGTTAAAACTGTTTTTGGAATCTTACTTTTCATTCCCAGTTCTTCTTTCAATATTCTTGGAAATAGTCCAAGCATCCAATCATGGATATGACCTATTTCGAATCTTAAATCTAATTCTTTAATTACTGCTACTACTGCTTTTGAAAAGAAATAAAATCTCTTATGCATATCAGGACTCATATAGAGATTCTTTGAATATCTCCCAAAAAAATCGTAATGGTTAATAAAGTAAAAGGTTATTGGTTTTCTAGTTCCATTATTTCTTACGTATTTCAACACTGAACAAGTTATTGTTGTTTCATTATCAATCTTTACAGGTAAATCAGTAAGAATAGTCTCGACATTTTCTTTTTTTATTATTTTCCAAACACTTCCATATAGTGGTGTAAATACAGTTACTTCATGGCCTGCGTCTGCTAAGTTATATGTAATATCGGCGGTTACATGCCCTAATCCTCCAGTTTTTGAATATGGATAAATTTCCCCTGCAACTTGTAATATATTTAGTGGTTTTTCTGTCATATTTGGTCTTTATATTTTTCATGAATTATAAAAACTTCTCTTAAATGCTTTTCTTTATCAACTCCAATAGATAGATTACTATCGTGTACCCTATGAAGATGTGAAGTTATTGGTAAAGTTAAAGGTATAGATTTGTTTATTAAGAATCTAACAAACAAATCTAAATCTTCTGCCATTCTTCTTTCAACTGCGTATCCACCTGCTTTAATAAATAATGATTTTTTAAAAAAGACGTTATGTTGAATAAAAGTAGATCCTGTAAATATTGATTGTAACATGGCATTAGTATTTTCAAATTGCCAAGCATAATAATCATCTTGAGTTTTATATCTGAGTTCTTTATCAACTCTTATAAAATCACAAATAAACCAATCAGTTTGAGGGTTATTTAATGCTGCTTTAACAAAATGATGAATTGTTCTTTGTAGAATAATATCATCACTATCTAAAACAAAAATATAATCTCCGGTTGATTGTTCAATTGCTTTATTTCTTCCAAAAGAAGGTCCTTTATTTTCAAGACCTTTAATATATTTAATATGGGGATATTGAGACATTAATTCATCTGTCCCATCACTAGAAGCATCATCGTAAATTATTTGTTCTATTTCAATATCCAAGGGATCATTTTCTAAAGCCAAAACACTTTCAATGTTTTCTTTTAAATACTCTTTCCTATTGTATGATGCAGTAATTATTGATACTTTCATTTCGTTTTCGCAATAATAATTTTATTAAATAATTCTTCGTAGTTATCAATCATAATTTCTTTGTTAAATCTTTTTTCTACACTTTCTCTACAATCCTTTCTCATTTGTAAATATTCAGCTTTGCTCATACTATCGAGTTTGTTTAATGCTTCTTTTATTCCGTCTTCGCCAGTTTGTTTTATTATCCACTCCCCTCTTTTCGTAGATTCATCTAGATTTATTAAGAAACCTGTTTTTCCGTCTTCTATTATTTCTGGCATTGCCCCTCTAGCAAAAGTAATTACTGGTGTTCCAGCAGATAAACTTTCAACAGCAACTAATCCAAACGGCTCATCCCATCTAATAGGAAAAAGTAACGCTTTGGCTTTCTCAAAATATTTTGAAGCTTCAGCTTTTGGTTTTTGTCCAATAAGATTAGTATATTCTGTTATTAAATTATTTAATGAATTTTCCATATATTCTTTAGTTGCCAATCCTAGAATATTTATTTTCTTTTTTAATTCTGTGGCAGCCTTCATAGCAATATCAATTCCTTTATCCTCTACTAGTCTACCTACATAAAGTAAATCTTCTCCACCTTCACTATCAAATTTATATAATTGTGTATCTACTCCATGATTAATAATCTCCACAAATTCTATCTCGTGCATCTTCTCAGTTTGAAATTTACTTAAACCAACAAATAAAGGAGGTTTTATAAATTTCGGAATAAATTTCTTTTCTAAACCAATATCACCGGGGCCATGTATAGTCGAAACTATTGGAACAGGTGAAATAAAAGCAAAAGGTCCAATGTCCAATGAATGATAAGAATATATTATATCGAAGTCTCCTTCTTCAATAATTTTATGTAACGCGTAAGAAATTAAAATTTGATCTTCAAGACCATAATCAAATTGCTTTTCAGTAACATAGTATTCAACTGAAGGTTTTTCCCAAGCACTTTCCAACTTTGCACTTGTTTTTGAATTTCCACTCGCAAACAAAGTTACATCGTGTCCTCTCGCCACTAAACCTTCAGTAATAGTTGAAACAACGTCGTGAATAGAAGTTGTCCATTCTGGTTGTACAGTAGAAGGATCAGGAGGAGTCGCTAATGTATTTGAGCTTATAACTGCTATTTTCATTTGTATTTATTTTGAGCTAAAGTTTTCCCAATGTCTTTTCCAAACTTCAAAAAGAAGGTCGTAATAAGATTTTTCAACTTTAATTTTAGTTTCTTTATCTAATTTCTTAAGAGATCTAATAGCATCTACAACAGCATAAGCTCCCATTTCAATTGCAGTTGGATTATATCCGTATATTCTTCCATCAACCCACCACCATGTACAACTAGCTAATCCTTTATCTAATTGAGTACGTGCTAACTGGTAATTCTCATCATCACTATTGTTTTTAACAATAGTCATAACTTCGAAAAGTAAATCCCACAAGTGCTTATGTATAGGTTCAGAATCATTTTTCCATAAATGATAATAACTACTAATTTTCTTTTCTTCTTCTTTTAATTGCCAGTTACCTTTATTTGTTGATATTTCTATTTTCTTATTTTCAACTTCATTTAAATATTCTGACCCAGTTAAGTAAATATATTCAGAATCAGGCTCAGTTTTTTTTATATAAAGACTCCAATCGATATCATTTGCTTCTTCACTAATTTGGTTTTCTCCATCACTAATAAGAACGTTATATTTATTATGAGCAAACTTATGTTCGTCCATTGTAAAAAAGATTCTATTATTAATTAATAACTTTATGCCTGAATTTTCATCTATATACTGATTTCCCCAATCTATATTATCTACAACAGATGTTTGGTCTATTGCCATCCATTCAAATCCTTGGTCTTTAACTATCTTAGAAATCTCATGTGAATATGCAAGCTCAGGTATAAAGAAACCTTTTGGATTCCAAGCTTCACCAAAGTATTTTGAATTAATTTGATTATTAAGTTCAATTTGTCTAATAACTTCATCTTCTGGAATAAGTGGTAGCAATGGATGGTAAGCTGCACTTCCAACAAGCTCAATTTGTCCCTTCTTAACTAATGCTTTAACTCTCTCGAAAAAATCAATTTTATTTTCACGAGCTAATTGTTCAGTCAAAGAAGCTGAGATGTTTAATGTAACTTTATATTCTGGTCTAGTCTCCAGAACCTTTATTAAAGGTAGGTAGAATTTATTATAATTTTCTTCTAGAACCTCTTTAGTTTGCCAGTGTGGCTGGTATATATGGAATAGATATACTATTCGAATAGGCTCCTTCATAAGTTCTTTTAAAAAGTAGCACAAAAAATATTATACCATAGACTAATCGAGCTTCCCGCTAAGTACATCATATCTCTTTAAATATTCTCTTACTGTAACAGCATATTCTGCATGACTCCAAGTCAAAGGATTTGCTGAGAGTTGTTCTCCAGTTTTGGCATTCAGTTGTTCAGCTTGCATACCAGATTGCGAGGAGTATTTTAAGGCCCATTCTAAATAACTTTTTGTTTTTTTCAATTCATCCAAGGACTTAGCCTGTCTTATTTCTAATTGTCCCATCCATAAAGTTGTAATTACCCAAGGATTCCCTTTTCCTGTTTCTTCATTTCTAAAGTAAATGTCATTTTCGTATCTTGGATAACCACCAATTCCAGAAGTATTTTGTAATTTTTCTACCATGGCTTTCTGCATACTTAGAAGTTTAGGATCATCTACAGCTAATACATTGAATCGATGTAGAGCATATAAACAAGCTGAATCTAAAATCTTTGCTGGCTTTATAGTATCCTTAATATCATTTTCAACACAGAAAATATATTTGTAGAAAGTGCCGTCTGTTGCATCGTAATGATATTTTAATATTGCTTGCTTAACTTTCTCTGCATATTCCATATATTCCTTGTATCTATGCTCTTTCCCAAAAAATTGCGCCAATTCTGCTGCTGCACAAAAAGCACCATAGACAGTACAACTTGTAAATGTAGAAGATGCAAATACTTCTTCCCATAAATCATAACTTGGCTTTACTATTCCAGTGTCTGGATCAATTCTTGTTTTTAAGAAATCTATAGCTTTAACTAAAAGATCGTTATAAATACTTTCAATAAATTCAATATCCTTGTCGTTATTAAATGCCTCCCATAATGCATATACCACCAAAGCTGTTTCATCTAATTGGATTGGATATTCTTGCTTTCCATTATATGACCATGGATGCCAAGAACTTCCTAGAGATCCATCGGCTCTATATTTCTGCATAAAATAACCTTCCTTAGAAATTACATTCCTAAAGAATTCAAAAATTTTTCGTAATTGATCGTTATGACCTGTTTTTGCAAATGCAATTGTTACAAATGATGCATCTCTAGGCCAAACATAACTGTAAGTGTCTCTTCCATATTTTAGTAAGTCAGCATCTATAGAAGCAATAATAGCTCCATTGTTATCAGTATTTAATCTAATTACTTCTACCGATTTTTCGTATAGCCATGAAGTATCTGTACTTAAGTCTTTATAATCTAACTCAACTTTATTATTCCAAGCTTTCCAATAATCTCTTGTTGATTCTAATAAATATGCAGTAGTTTTCTTCTCAACATAATCATTTAAATCTTCTGCCTCTTGTACGGATTTAGCAGCAATCATCCAATAATCAATTGTTTTGATTTTATTTGCTAGCATTTTTAGAGTAACTCCAATTGTTGAATCTACAAGTCCATATTCAATTGGTCTTTTAACAAGTTTTCCATCTTCTGCATCTCTATAACTCCCAGTATTTGTTGCTGGATCCATCACATCTACAGTATAGTCATCAAAATATGCTTGGTCTTCTCTAGTTTTTGCATTAATTAAGAAAATTCTTCTTCCTTTGTAATGAATAATTAAATTTTTTCTTGGATCGTAATATGCAGTATCTCCTCTGTGAGATTCATAAATTTCAAATTGTTGATTAAAGAACATTTGAACTGTTCTATCTTTTGGAGCTAAATTAGAAACTTCGATTCCTCTTAAGAATATATTTTTTTCGTTATAAACTTCATCGTTAAATTTAAGCTGAATACCTAAATCTTTATTTAACGCTGTGATTAGTTTTCTTCTTTCTACTATTTCGCAGTTAAAACAAAAGTCCCATTTACCATCATCTAGCCAAGATAAAACTCCATCCACCATTATTCCCATTTTATGAACAAGATTTGCTGATGTGTGGTTTTCTAACCCAATATATGGATAGTAAAGATCGTCTACTTGAGCAAATTGATCGAGTCCTACAAGTAATTGTCCATTTGCATAGATAGCAGATTTCCCCATAATAATAGTTATAAATGTCTACTTTAGAAATTGTAATTAATACTAACTACAAAATATCAGAAAAGACAACAATAATCATCTTATAAAAAAAGCGGCATTTCTACCGCTAGTTGAATTCATTGAATTCAAACTTACATAGGCATCAATACTGCGTCAATAGCATGAACAACTCCATTAGAAGCCATCATATCTGCATCAACTACATTTGCCATTCCACCTTTAGCATCTTCAAATACTGGTTTTCCTTCAACCATGTGAAATTTTAATTCTACACCATTTAGTGTTGGTACCATTGAACCTTCCGCCATAGACATTACTGTTGCTGCATTAGCTACTTTTGGAATAACATGATAAGTGAGAATACTTTTTAGCATTTCAAGATTTTCAGGTTTTAATAGATTCTCTACTGTTCCTTCTGGAAGTTTTGCAAAAGCATCATTTGTTGGAGCTAATACTGTATATTCTCCAGGGTTCATAAATGTATCGACTAATCCTGCTGCTTTTAGTGCTGCTACTAAAGTACTTACAGCTGGATTTGCTAATGCTAATTCTGCAATAGATTTCATTGGAGCTGCTGCGTCTGTTACTGGAGCTACTGGTGTTGTTGATGCGTCCATATATAAAATTGTAAAAAGTATATAATATTATATTAACTAGGTTAACTATTGAAGTCAAGTTTAGTTGGTAAGTATTGACCAAATATAATAAAATATAAAGAAATTAAATATTATCAATATATTATGAGACCAATTTGGAGCGGAGGAATTTCATTTGGATTAATATACATCCCAGTTAATTTGTTTACAGCAACTCAAGAAGTTGCATTAGACTTAGATCTTTTAAGTAAGAAAGATAAAGCACCTATTAGATATGCAAGAATTGATGCTAAGTCTGGTAAAGAAGTAGCATGGAAAGATGTTGTAAAAGGTTTTGAATTTAAAAAAGGAGATTATGTAATTTTAGATGATGAAGATTTTGATAAAGTTGAAATACATAGAAGCAAAACTATTGAAATCGAATGTTTTGTAAAAGAATCTGACGTTGATTCTAAATATTACGAGAAACCATACTATTTAGAACCAGTTGAAGGTGCGGAAAAAACATATGCACTTTTTGCTAAAGCTCTTCAGAAATCTAAAAAGATAGGTGTGGCAGAATTTGTATTTAAAAATAAAGAACATTTATGTGTTTTAAAATTTGATGGAGATATTTTAGTTTTAAATCAACTTAGATACGACTCTCAAATTAGAGATATTAAAGGACTAAACCTTCCAAAAAACTATGATGTAAAAGAAAAAGAGTTAGATCTTGCAATGGATCTTGTTGAAAACATGACTGAAGAATTCGATCCTGGACAATTTCAAGACGATTATATAAATGGTTTAAAGAAAGTAATAGAAGCAAAGTCTAAGAACAAAACAGTAAAAGTAGATAAAGAAAGCTCTGCTCAACCAAAAGCAACAGATATGAGTGAATTAATGGAATCTCTTAAGAAGAGCCTTGATTCAGTTAAAGGAAGCAAATAGAATAATTTTCAATTTGAAATTCTCAAACAATTTAGAAATTGAAAATTGATTTAATGTTAAACCATTTTTGAATTATAAAATTGGTTCATTGTTTGTAAATTCTTAAATTTTAAATTTAGATTTAATGGCATTAGAAAAATATAATCAAAAAAGAGATTTTAAACAAACAAAAGAACCAGAGGGAAAGGTTTCTAAGGATAGAAAAAATACTTTTGTAGTTCAAAAACACGTAGCTACAAGACTTCATTTTGATTTTCGTATTGAACATAATGGAGTTTTATTAAGTTGGGCTGTACCAAAAGGAGTTCCAGTATCTTCTGCAGAAAAGCATTTGGCAATGATGGTAGAAGACCATCCAGTTAGTTATTATGACTTTGAAGGTACAATTCCAGAAGGTAACTATGGTGCTGGGACTGTAATGGTTTGGGATTATGGAGATTATACTGTTCCAGGAGCAACAACCCCAGAGGAAATTGATAAGGCTATCTCAGAAGGTCTCGAAAAAGGTGATTTGAAACTTGAACTAACAGGTGCAAAGTTAGCGGGTATATTTGCATTAGTTAGATTTAAAAAAGCAGGAGACAATGCTTGGTTATTTATAAAAGATAAAGATGAATACGAGGGTTTAAAAATAAAAGATGAAGATCTTTCTGCTAAGACTGGTAAGACTATGGAAGAAATTGAAAACTCTGATAAAGTTTGGGATTCCGATAAAAAAAAAGAAATAAAGCAGGAGCATGAGGTTAAACAGCTTCCAGATAGAATGACTCTACCAATGTTGGCCTCTCTATCTGAAGATGCATTTGATAATGAAGAATGGATTTTTGAATCTAAATTAGACGGATACAGAGCCATCGCTCATCTAGATGGTAAGAAAGTAAAACTTATATCAAGAAATCAAATAGATTTAAATTCTAAGTATCCAGAAATAGTTGTAGCATTGGAACAACTTGAGATAAATGCTGTTCTAGATGGAGAAATAACAGTACTTAATAAAAAGAAAATTCCTCAATTTCAGTTACTACAAAATTATCCAAGAGATAAAGAAGGAGTAATTCAATACAATGTTTTTGATCTACTCTCTTTAGATAATTTGGATTTAAGAACTCTACCATTAATTGATCGAAAAAATGCTCTAGAAACACTTTCAAAAAAAATCAAATTCCCTAATAATATTCTTATTAATGATTATGTAAAGACAAAAGGGAAAGCATTATTTAAAGAAATGATTAAAAGAGGTTTTGAAGGAGTTGTTGCTAAAAAAGCTGATAGTATTTACATGAGTGGTGAAAGAAGTGACAACTGGAAAAAATTTAAATCATCCAAGGAAATGGAATGCCTAATTTGTGGCTATACGGAGCCACAAGGCAATAGAAAATCATTTGGTTCACTCTTGCTTGGTAAATATAAATATGGAAAATTAGTTTATCTTGGAAATACTGGAAGTGGATTTGATGATGCAAATTTAAAAGATATAAAAGAACTATTAGATAAGAAGATTAGAAAAGATTCTCCGTTTGAAGATAATTCTCAAATTCCAAAAAAGAGTATATTTGTAGAACCCGTTATTGTTACAGATGTAAATTATGCAGAAGTAACTAGCGAAGGAATGCTAAGACAAGCAATTTTCCAAAGAATTAGAGATGATAAAACACCGAAGGACATAACTCAAAATGAATCTCAAAATTCGAATGAAGAAATCCAAAAGATTGATAATCCATTATCTTTAATTTCCCATCCAGATAAAGTTTATTGGCCTGACGATAAATATACAAAAATGGATTTAGCAAAATATTATTTAGAAGTTGCTGACTTTATTCTCCCATACTTAAAAGATAGACCACAGAATATGAACCGTCATCCTGATGGAATTAAAGGAATAAGTTTCTATCATAAAGACTATGAGCAAAAGCATCCAGACTTTGTAAAGACATATGGTATTTATTCAGATAGTAGTAAAAAGGTTGTGGATTATATTCTTTGTAATAATCTAGAGACTCTTTTGTTCTTAGCAAATTTAGGTTGTATAGAAATGAATCCATGGGTTTCAACTATTGATTCTATCGAAAATCCAGATTATTTAATATTTGATATTGATCCTAACGATGTTGATTTCAAGTTCACTGTAGATGTTGCGTTAAAGATTCATGATCTTTTAGATAAGATAGAAATGGATAACTATATAAAGACTTCGGGTAAAAGAGGTTTACATATAAATATTCCACTTGGAGGAAAGTATACCTACGAAAATTCAAGAGAATTTTCTGAAATAGTTGCAAGATGGTTAGAAAACCAATTGCCAGATTTAATATCACTTGAAAGATCTCCAGATAAAAGAAAAGGTAAAATTTATATTGATTATCTACAAAATAGACAAGGTCAAACTACAGCATCAGTTTATTCTGCAAGACCTGTAATTAAAGCTTCGGTTTCTACACCATTAAAATGGTCTGAAGTAACTCATAAACTAGATCCTAAAGACTATACAATTAAAACAATGGCTAAAAGATTAGATAAAGTTGGAGATTTATGGAAGCCAGTTTTAGGTAAAGGAATAGATATGAAAAAAGCTGTAAAAAACCTACAGGACTTCTTAAAATAAATACTCAAACTTCTCCTATAGAAAATTCTAAATAAGAATATCTTCTCATTTCTAAAACTTATGCTATATTAGTAAATACTATCTTAGTAATATTTATTAATATACATATATGACAAAGCTCTTTACTTACACTTTATTAATACTTGGTATCTCTTTAGTTTTTGTAATTCCTGTATACGCATATAACTGGGCACCAAGTGGAAATAATATTTTATATCCAAATGGAAATGTAGGAATTGGTTCTAGTGCAACTGCACCAAATGACGATCTGGTAGTTAGAAATAGTCCTACAACAGGAAAATTATTAGTAGGCGATGGTTTCTCTTCGTGGTGGATACAAGGAAATAATTATGGAAATACAGGTCAAAATAACATTGGTGTTAATGGATATATTACAAATGGTTGGCATAAAAGAAACTCGTCTTACGAAGGATGGATGATGAGTACTTATGTAACCCAGAATAATTCTGGATACTTTAAGATATTCCATATGGATTCTGCAAATGAAGCACCAGTATCAATGTTTGCAATAGGTGCAGATGGAACTACATATGTAAGAGGCTTAAAGGTTAGCATCCCTCCTACGGGTTGGCCAGATAATGTATTTAGTTCGGATTATAAATTAATGCCACTTAGTGAAGTAGAAAGTTACATAAAAGAAAATAAACATTTACCTGATGTTAAATCTGAAGAAGAACTTCTGAAAGATGGTCTAGATATTGGTGAAATGCAACAACAACAAATGAAAAAAATAGAAGAGCTTACTTTATATATAATAGAACTTCAGAAAGAAGTGAAAGAATTAAAGACAGGAAATAAATAAGGAGATAATTCTCCTTATTTATTCAGAAAGGTTAAGTTCTTTCATATATTTTTGCTTATTCTTTTCAAAATGGTTTTCTCCCCATTTTGCCATGGCATCAAGTACTGGTTGGAGAGATTTTCCATACTCTGTCATAGTGTATTCTACTTTAGGTGGTACAACGGGATAAACTTTTCTAGAAATTACACCATCTTCTTCTAATTCTCTTAATTGTTGCGTAAGCATCTTTTGAGTAACTCCTTCCATTAACTTTTGTAATTCATTAAATCTTTTTGTTCCCTGGCTTAAATTCCAAAGTACAAGTGCTTTCCACTTTCCACCCATTACTTTAATAGTAAGATTAACAGATGCTGTGCTCGTGCATTCTTTCATAGTATCTAAAAGTATAGTATATATTAAAATAGTACGTACTTGTATTTTAGCATGTGCAAGAGCTAGAATAAAACCACTTAATTATTACCTTTATTCCATGGATTCAATACCAAGTAGTGATGTTGTTAATAAAGCAAACGAAGCTCTAACGGCAAATGGATTTGTAGTTACAATTGTAGATAATGCTGAAGCAGCAAAACTAAAAGCATTAGAATTAATTCCTGAAGGATCTGAAGTTATGACAATGACTTCTAAAACATTAGATGATATTGGTTTAGCTAAAGAACTAAACGAGTCTGGAAAGTTTAATTCAGTTAGAACTCAAATGAACGCTATGGACCGAGTAACTCAAAAGAGAGAAATGAGCAAGATAGGAGGAGTTCATGAATTTGCAGTTGTAAGCTCTCATGCAGTAACAGAGGACGGAAAACTGATTTGGGCAAGTAATACTGGAAGTCAAATCCCCGCAATTGCTTATGGTGCAGATAAAGTCATTGTTGTTGCAAGCACAAAGAAAATTGTTAAAAATATTGATGATGGATTAAAAAGAATTTACGAAACTGTCTTGCCTAAAGAGAGTGTAAGAGTACAAGCAGCTTATGGAATGCCAGAAAGCAATGTTAGAGAATTATTTATTTTAAATAATGTTTCTCCTATGATGCCTGGGAGGGTTCAAATAATCTTAATTAATGAAGATTTAGGATTCTAAAATGGATCGGCCAAAGTCAGTAGAAATACTTTCGGGCCGATAGACCTCACCCTAACCCTCTCCTTGAAAGGAGAGGGAAGAATAAAACAAGCGATCCCTCCAATGCGGGATCGCTTCATATTCCAATCTAATTTTATTGAAGAAAGTATTCAAAAAAGCTATAATACTCCGCATAATTAGTAATTATGGACTTACGTCTCACCTGTCTTCAAGTAAGTAGGGTGAATAAAAAGTATCGGTTGAAGATTAAAAAAAATGGGGTTATCGTCTAACGGTTAGGACATCAGATTTTCAATCTGGTAATCGGAGTTCGATTCTCCGTAACCTCATTTTTTCTAATCTATTGTGATACTATTCGGTGCCTCTCCTGAATGTAGTCGAGGGATGATGTTATAAAATATCCACCTAAAAAGGTGGATATTTATTTATTCAGCATCTTGTCGAATTATACAACACCAGGTGCAGGACTCTTAATATCATTTGAAATAACTCCGTTTAAAGAATTAATATCACTAACAAGTGATTTAACAAAAGATTCTGTTTCGCTACTAAGTCTCTGTCTAAATGCAATCGCTTTATCGTGTATGGCTTTTTGTTTTGCTTGGATATCTCTCATCTCATCATTAGTTATATTTTGATTAGTAAGAAGAGAATTAATTTGATTATCTAGCTGTGATAATATTGATGCAGTTTGTGGATCCATATTCTTAAATTAATATGTAGAATAATGTATCTATATTATATCAAAAAACGTCTCATTTTAGAAGGTTTCTTTCTTATCTGATAATCATTCCGGTGTTATTTTGAAAATGCTATCTCTTCCGTTACTATTGTCAGTTGTAAAGAAAATATCACCCGAAGGAGATTGAACAACAGTTCTAATTCTTCCATAATCTCCATTAAACAAAATCTCATCTCTCATTAATTTCCAATCCCCCCCATAAGTTTGTAATCTAATATTTTCATCCTTTAAAACAGCAACTAAAACTGCTCCATTCCAAGCTTTCCATTGATTTCCTTTTATTAATGTCATTCCCGAAATTGCATTTGTTGGAAATCCACTAGACCAGATTGCTGGAATAGCATCAGGATAAGAAGTTATGTCAGTCATTGGTACAGCCTCATTGTAAACTTCGGGATCGTTATTGACTGGATTCCAACCATAATTTCCACTTTTTATTAAATTAACTTCATCATCCATTTCTGGTCCATGCTCTGCAGTTAAACCATATACGCCATTAATAGGTTCATTGAATAAATAAATTCCTTGAATATTTCTATGTCCATAATTAAATACTCTTGGATCAAATGGAGCAGATAGATTTCCAGCTACTCCATTTCCATCTTTATCTACCCTTAATACTTTTCCACCTAAACTCTTTGGATCTTGTGGAGCGGTTCCTTTAGCTGTATCACCTGTTCCTACCCAAACCTCTCCTTCTTTAGATACTGCAATTCTGCAACCAGAGTGCCTCTGGCTATCGTTAGATGGCATATCTGGGATAATAGTTTTATTTGCAACTATTTGCTTTAAATCCTCACTCACAGTGTATCTTACTAAGATAATTTTCTTAGATTCGTCTTCTACTCTCACACTCATGCAAGAATATAAGTAATGAGTATTTTCAAAATCATTATCCACCACAGTTCCTAGAAGTCCTCCCTCTCCACCAACAACAGTATCTGGTGCAATTAATAAGAAGTCTTCATTAGTAACCAAATTATGTCCTCTTAATTGTCCTATCCTTTGGGAGTAATAAAAGAAATCTTTATTCACAAAAGTAATATCCCACGGATTAGATAAACCATCTATAACTGTGGTGACTTTAAGTTTAGGATCAACAGAAGTATCCGTAGCATTTTCTTCTAAAAAATCATTTAATGCAGGCTTATCTGTATTTTGTGTATTTAATAAGAAAACAAAAGAAGCAACAGTACCTATAAACACTACTGTTATTAGGATTAGAACTACAGAAGTAATAATCAGAAATACTTTGTGCTTATGCATAATTGAAGTTTAAAGATAAAATGACAATCTAACCCATTAAAGTATTTAATGAGTTGATTGTCAACACACATTTTTAACTCCCAAATGTAAATGCATTTGCCTTAACACCTTTTTCAAATGTAAGTTCTAACATTTGTTCAGATTTGAATTCTTTTAAATCAACAATTTTATATAGTTTATATTCATTTACAATAACATTACCATTTTCATTAACGTCTATTCCACCCATATCTTGTATTGTAACTTTCTTTCCGTTTACCATCACACTAACTTTTTTATCAGAATCTGCACCCATTACTAAATAAACTTCTTTAGCAGAAAACTTTAGATTTAGTTTTGTATTATCAGCTTCCGAGGTTATAAATTCATTTGATACTGTCCACTCTCCTCCAAGAGACCATTCATCTTCAACAAGATCTGATTTTAAAGTATAATTAAATTTAACATTTGGATTGGAATAGACATCTCCTCTAGAAAACCCTAAATATGTTTCAGGAGTTTGACCTTGTGTAATTGGTACATCAATTTTTCCATTAGGTCCAGGATCTGTTAAATTATGCCCACCCTCTTTTAATAGAGCTCTAATTATATTCTCATTTTGTTCGTACATACCTTCCCCAGCATGAAAGTGTCTTACTTTCCCATCTCTATCTATAAAGTACTCTCCTGGCCAGTATTGATTATTATATGCTCTCCAAGTTCTAAAATCGTTATCTTGAGCAACAGGATATTTAATTCCATATTCAGACACTGCTTTTTCTACATTAGATTTAACCTTTTCAAATTGAAACTCTGGTGAATGTACTCCTACTATTACTAAACCATCGTCTCTATATTTAGTATCCCATCCTGTAAGTACAGGTAATGTTCTAATGCAATTAATGCAAGAATATGTCCAGAAATCTATAAGTACAACCTTGCCTTTTAATTCTGATATCTTTAAAGGATTCGAATTTATCCAATCATTTATCCCAGCAAATTCTGGGGCAGCATATGGTTTTTTAATGTTAAATAATTCAGTTGAAGAACTAGCCCCTGTTATATTTGCTTCAAATTGTGTCGCATTGAAGATATGGTTATCTACCATAAAAGTTTGTACTTTCTTATCAAAACCTGTCACTACAGCTAATCCTACTAATACAAATAGAATACCTAATCCTTTTCTAAACCAACCATCAGGGTTAGATAAGAATTTAATTCTTTGGATTAGATTTCTTCCAAAGATTGCAATAAGGAACATTAATAAAGAAAGGCCTGCAGCATAGGCTAATAAGTTTACAAATCCATCAGCAAAACTTGCTGGTAGAACTGTAGCTACTATAATTGCATATGTTGGACTACAAGATGAGAATACTGGTCCTAAAGCTGCTCCAGTTAAAATACTTCCTAATATTCCATCCTTTTGACCAGTTTTATCAAGCATTTGTTGAGACTTAGCTCCAAATCCTAATTTAAATGAAATTTCTTCCCAAACTTTTGGAAATATATTTATAAGTCCTAAAAAGATAACAATTCCTCCAGAAATATATTGCAATAATTCAGGTGGAATATTAATTAGTAAGGTACTTACTTTTAATAAAAGAGTAAAAACTATTATAGATACAGCTAAAGATAGAGTAATAATAATAGGTTTAGATTTACTTTTACTAGTTAAAGAACTTCCAATAACAACAGGTAATAAAGGTAGGACACATGGAGATAATACTGTAAGGATTCCTGCTAAGAAAGAACTAATTAATAGTTGCATACAATTTATATAAATTTTAAATACCAGCTTCTTAGATAGAAACTAGTATTTAAAGTCTATTTGAGATAGCTTTTGGAACTATCTCAAATATTATATACTATGGCATTAAAACTGTGTCAATTACAAATGTAACTCCATTACTTGAGATAACATCGGATGTCTCGATCCCGGCTCCGTTTACCATTGTCTTACCATTTACTATGGAAATTTTAATTTGTTTTCCATTTACTGTTGTAAGCATCATTCCATCTTTAAGATCATCTAACTTATATTTCCCAGAAACAACATGGTAAGTAAGAATACCAGTTAATGTTGCTTTGTTTTCTGGTTTTAGTAAAGTATCAACAGTTCCTGCAGGTAGTTTATCAAATGCTGCATTGTTAGGTGCAAACACTGTGAAAGGACCTGCTCCCTCTAAAGTACTAACTAGACCAGCAGCTTTTACAGCAGCTACCACTGTAGTTACATTGTTAGCATTAGATGCATTTTCAACAATGTTTTTGTCTGGTGTCATTAATGCTCCACCAACCATTACTCCTTGAGGGGTAGCTCTCATTAAAAAAAATGCTGCCACGGCTACAACAAGTACAACAACTACAGCAATAATAGCCATCATCATGTTCTTGTTTTCCATCATGGGTTTCTCTACATTCGTACTTTCCATAATAAAGAAATAAAAAATAAGTAGTTAACCAGGTTAACTACCTAAAGATTACAATTATAATGCAACGAAGTCAATTAAATTACTTAACTTCCTTAAGATTTGACGCTAGTGAATGGAGAACTTTTACGTAGATAAGTAGCTCCGGATGTGTAATATCTGAGATTAAATTTTTTGTTCTTTCCTTAACTTCTTTTTCAATTGTAGGTATTAATCCTAATGCTTTTGGAGTTACAGTTAGAAGTTTTGATCTTTTATCGTCTTTGTCTTTTATACTACTAACAAGTTCTTTATCTATTAATCCATCAACAATTTTTGTTATTAAAGGAGCTTTTACCTCGAGTAAGTCTGCAAGTTCAGAATATTTTACAAATTTTTTATCGTAGATTGTGCCTAAAAGTGCCCATTCAGACATAGAAAGTCCATACTTTTTTAAGCCGCTTGTAAGAGTAATTCTCATTGCTCTGTAAGCCTTTGCTTGTATAATACCTGTATTGTAAGTTGAAAGTCCTTTTTTAGGATCGTAAAATTCCATAACATTAGTTAACTTAGTTAAGTATAATATCACTTATTTTTAAAAATTCAAAATACTTATATAGTTAATAGAAGTTAACAGATTATATCATCATCGAGTGGCAACAACTAAAATTTAGTTGTTATATAAGAAGTTTACTATTCCAAGAGCAACAATACTTGCAGTTTCTGCTCTTAAAATTGTTCTACCAATAGATACAAATTCGAAATTAAAATCTCGAGCCATCTTATGTTCTGCTGGTGAGAATCCACCTTCAGGGCCAATAATAACAGCAATATGTTTAGATTTTTTAATTTCTTTTGATAGTGGTTTTATTTCTGCAATATCTTTTAAAGAATCTCTATCAATAGTAAATAGATACACTTTATCGAATTCATCTACAATCTTTGAAATATCAGCAAATTTAATTGGTGCTGTAATCTCTGGTATTCTAATTCGTTCGCTTTGTTTTGAAGCTGCTAATGAAATTTTATTCCATCTTTCTAGTTTTTTTTCAGCTACATCCGTTTTCATTTGCGAATATTCAGCTTCTAATGGAACTATGTAATCAACTCCAATTTCTGTAGCTTTTTCTACAACAACATCAAAGTTGCCAGCTCTCAACAAAGCCTGGATTAAAGTAATCTCTACTCTATTTTCTCCACTAAAATCTTCTTGTCTTAATAGTTTTTTTATATCTGCCATTACAGCTTCTTTACTCACAAGAGTTAGTTCTGCTAAGAATTCCTTTTCTCCATTAAAGATAATAATTTCATCGCCTTTTCCTAATCGCAGAACTTTTTTAATATGGTTAGTATCTTCTTCTTCAAGTAGAATGCTAGACCCCATTGTTAAGTTTTCTCTTTTTGTAAAAAATCTATTTAATCTCATTAATTTATTGGTGAAGAAACTATTGTTCCATCTCCATGGATTTTATTAAATAAAGATTGAGTGTATGCATCATACTTTCCTTGTTTTCTAGCTGCTTCTGCTGCTTGAGAATAGGTTGTAGATGAAGGTTTTAGGAATGGAGCATTTCTATATTCATAATTGATTTTGTCTCCGAATGTTTGTTGAATATCTATTGCATATGGTTCAAATTCAAAACAGTGAGGACAATTGAAATCGAAGAATTCTTCAACCAATACTGGTTTTGTAGCAGAAGCTGTTACTTCTGTTAATTTATCTTTTAAATCTGATAATGTTTGTAGCTTATATTCTGCACCGTCAATAAAGATTGCAGGAGTATAAACAGATCCATTTAATCTAGTATTAATTTCTGCATAGTCGTTTTTTACTTTATCTTTTACTTCTTGGCTATCAATGTCTGTTTTAAATTGAGTTGTATCTAATCCTAAGTCTTTAGCTAATGCAAAAACATCTACTACTTCTCTGTACTTTGCTTCGATATCGTTACTTTTGTTTGCAACAAGAAGTGCTAATACACCTATTCCTCCGAGAATAGTAAGGATAACTAAAATTTGTCCAAATGATATTTTCATAAAACTTTATTAATAATTATATTTGTACGAACGTTGCAATTTGTACGAACCTTGCATGCAACGTTCCTAACTCACTAATGTAATGTACAATTCTAGCAAAAGTTTGCCTATCTTGTCTTCAGAATATTCTGAAGCAGTTAATTTACCTTTATTTATTAAATCTGACATGCTGTTCCAATTGTTATATATGTATTCTATTTTCTCAACTAGACTTTCTTTATCTTTAATAATAAATCCATTTACACCATCTACAATGTATTCCATTGGTCCTTTTGCATCACTAGCAATTAAAATATTACCCATTGCCATTGCTTCTAGTGCAACTATTCCAAAAGATTCTCTAATGCTTGGTAAAATAAACACATTGGATTCTTTAAGTTCATTTATAAATTCTTCAGGTTTATATTTTTCATTTTCAACAACTAAGTTCTCAGATTTAGATTCAAACTTATTGTAACCTTGCACAGGCCCTCTTATTTTAAATTTATAATTTGGTAACTTTTCTGCCGCATAAAGCATCCACTCTAATCGTTTAACTGGATCTATTCTACCCATATAGAGGAGTTTTTTGGTTGCTGGTTTCTTGTTACTAGTTGAATCTTGGAGGAAAATTGGGTTGATTGAATTTGGTATTTTAACTGCGTTTTTGTAGCCTAATTTCTTTAAGAAAGGGACTTCCCAATCTGTAATTCTTATAACTTTATTAAACCATCTTAATTGCCACCATCCTATTAATAAATCGTAAAGTTTATCAAATGCTTTAAGGTAAAATGGAGCTCTAGGATCTTTATCGAAAGGTGCATGTGTTGTTAAAATTACTTTACTACCTATCAGTTTTCCTGCAATTCCTCCAAATAATGTATGTGGATGTCTATATCCGTGTACATGTATTATTGAAGGTCTTAGTCTTAGAATTGAAAAGAACATTTGTGGCCAAAATAATGCATTTTCTCCCAGACTTAATAGAACTCTAAATCTTCTTAGATTAATTCCTTCGTAAGTATCTCTCTTTCCAGATTTTAAACTAGTGCCTTTAATTCTATTAGATGAGTATACAGTTATATCAAATCCAGCATCTCTAAGTACTTTTGCATCTGAATAAACTCTAGCCCATATACCGCAAGCAGATGGGAATGAATATGGTGCAATAAGTAGTACTTTGTTATTTTTCATACAGGTTTATTATATCAGTAAAGATTGAAATCTGGGAGATAATTAACCTAGGTTAACTATCTATAAAATTGTTGTAGGAGAATGTTTCGAGAGTTAGAATACATTTAATATTAATTAAATTACATGAACGAAATCCCAGACGTAGATATCTCAAAGTTAGCGACAATGGACGTGCCTGCTTTGCGAGAAACTTTGAAAAAAGTTCATACAGTAACTTGGAATAATATTGATTTAGAAATTAATTTATTCCAAGACAACATTACGTTAGTAATAAGTAATCCTAAAAACACATTTGATATAAGATATGTAAGATTTGAGAAAGTGGAGTTTTTCAGATTTTTCTTTCTTATAGTTAAAGTTATTACAGAAGTTCAAAAAGTAAGAAATGCTGTAGTCCAAAATATTGAACTAGGAGATAATAAACCTCTTGATGAAGAAACTTTAAAATTGATTTCTCAGAACCTGTCTAGATACTTGGACATAAAAAATCCAGCGATGGCAGAAGCATATGCACAATTTGTGATTCCTTCCTTTAAGCCATTATATGAGGCAGTAGCAATAAATTTGAAAGATATTAATGGAGTCCAGAAAGTTTACTCTCCTCTTAAAGTAATTGAGGCTATTTCAAAGCTAAATGAAAAGTTAATTCAAATAATGATTCCTAATAACCTATAATAATCTTCTAATTAGATTGAAGAGTAAATTTTGATATTATGGATTAATATCCCTTACTCTCTACTTATGTCTTCAATTGAGTTACCTACAGAATTAGAAAATTACACATTACACCCAGATGCCCATATCCCTCCAGAAATATGGAAAAAAATGAAGCATTTTGTGCATGTAGGTAATCCAAACGAATGGATGAGTAAAATTAAACTTGATGGTCAAGGTATTGAGTATAAAGATCTTCCTGCAGCATTTAAATTAAATTATGAATTACTATTGAGTTCTAGAGAGGGATTAGATGCCAGTTTACAAATAATGCAACGAGCTTCTAATACCTATCCATATACCGAAACAGACGTAAGAAAAATGTACCAATTCAATGAGAAATTAATAATGAGCCATGTATTAAAAACAATGGGAATCTTTTTGACTGAAATTGAAAAAAATATAGTTATTTATGCTTTAAGAGGAGCAGAATTCTTTGAAGACATGACAAAAAAATATAGTAAGCAAAGTTTAAAAACAGAAGTTAAAAGAATTAGAGTTTTAGATAGTAATAATGAAGAATCTTATTTTGTTGGAATTGGTGAAGTTCCCGCTTTGGAAGATGGTATGGAATCACCAAAAACTTTTTTAATGCCAGATGATTGTTTAAGTACTGGAATGACTCAAATGGCTTTGTTAGAAAGGTTATTTCAACAAGGATATAAACCAGAACATGTAATTATGGTTTTTACTATTGGAACTACTGCTGGGATAAAATATGCTTACGATAAGTTTTCTGAACTTGTTACTAAATATAATTTAAATTGTCGGTTAGATTTACAATGTGGATGTTTATGCAGATTTGTAAACGACAAAATGTATTTAATTGATAAAAATGGAGATCCAGTAGTGAATGATATGGGAGATTGGAATACTTCATTAGATACGGTAATTCATTCTCCTCTTACTAATGAAGGCTAAGAGAAATGAAGCGATCCCGCTGTGGCGGGATCGCTTGTTTGCCTTCTTCCCTCTCCTTTAGGAGAGGGCTAGGGAGAGGTCTATCGCACCCTCAAAGAGAACCTATCTGCATCTCTTCGTTCCAATGATGGAACTCATCGTGCATCGAGGCTGAAACCAGGTTCATTGATTTTGTGCGATCCATAATATTCTTATTCAGCTTTATCTTCTGGTTCAATTACTTCGTCAGCATTTGTAGGCTCATCAGATTTAGCGTCTTCTGCTTTTGTCTCACCTTCAGTAGCTTCACCAGCTGGAGCTGCTGCGTTTGCACTTTCGTACATTTTTGCACCTGCTGCTTGTAATTTCTCCATTAATTTATCAGATTCTTCTTTTAGTTTTGCTGTATCTGCATTTTCATCATCTTTTACTTTCTTTAATTCTTCTTTAGCTACATCTAATTGTGCTTGAAGATCTTTCTTTAAATCTTCGGGAATTTTATCGCCAGTATCTTTATCTGTCATTAATTTTTCAGCTTGATAAATTAAACTATCAGATTCGTTTTTAACTTTTATTCTTTCTAAGATTTCTTTATCTTTAGCTTCATTTTCTGCAGCTTCTTTAACAAATCTATCGATATCTGCTTGATCCATTTGTGTAGATGCAGTAATTGTAATGCTTTGTTCTTTTTGAGTGCCTAAATCTTTTGCTTTAATGTTTAGAATTCCATTTGCATCAATTTTGAATGTTATTGCAAATCTTGGAACTCCTCTTTGAGCTGGTGCAATTCCGTCTAGTCTAAAGTTACCTAAAACTTTGTTATCTCTAGCTAAAGGTCTTTCTCCTTGTAATACTTTAATATCAATAGCTGGTTGATTATCTACAGCAGTTGTAAACATATCTTCAGTTTTTTCTGAAGGTATTGTTGTATTTCTGGGAATTAAAATATGCATTTCTCCAGCATTTACTTCTAAACCTAAAGATAATGGTGTTACATCTAATAATGTAATATCTTCAACAGAAGTGTCTCCTGCAAGAACTGCTGCTTGTAGAGATGCTCCAACAGCAACAACTTCATCTGGGTTAACACTTAAGTTTGGTTTCTTTCCAAAGTAATCTTCAACTTTCTTTAAAACTAATGGCATTCTAATCATTCCTCCTACCATTATAATTTCATCAATTTCTGCTTTAGATACTCCAGAATCTTTAATTGCTTTTCCTACTGATACAAAAGTTTTATCTACTAATCCTCCAACTAATCTTTCAAACTCAGATCTTGTTAAGTTCAATCTAAAATGTTTTGGTCCTTTTGCATCTGCTGTTAAGTATGGAAGATTAATCTCTGTGCTCTCAGAACTAGATAATGTAATCTTTGCTTTTTCTGCAGCTTCTTTTAATCTTTGTAAAGCAGCGGGGTCTTCTTTTAAATCAATTCCTTGTTCTTTCTTAAATTCTGCAATCATGTGGTCAATTAGAACTTGATCGAAGTCGTCTCCTCCTAAATGTGTATCTCCAGATGTAGATTTAACTTCAAAAACTCCATCTCCAATTTCTAAAACAGAAACATCGAATGTTCCTCCTCCTAAATCGTAGACAAGAATTGTTTGGTCGTTCTTTTTATCTAATCCGTAAGCAATAGCTGCTGCTGTTGGCTCGTTAATAATTCTTAATACTTCTAAACCAGCAATCTGACCAGCGTTCTTAGTAGCTTGTCTTTGAGCGTCGTCGAAGTAAGCTGGAACTGTAATAACTGCTTGTTTAACAGGTTCTCCTAGATAAGCTTCTGCATCTGTTTTAATTTTCGCTAAAACTTTTGCAGAAATAACTTCTGGTGCAACCCATTGATCTCCAAATTGGATTTCAACTCCACCTTTAGAACTTTTTTGAATTTTGAATGGAAGTAAATCGATATCTTTTTGAACTTCTGCATCATCAAATTTTCTTCCAATTAGTCTTTTAATAGAATAGAAAGTTTGTTCTGGGTTTGTGACCATTTGGTTTTTTGCAGTTATACCAACAATTTCTGATTTAGTATCTACAGCAACAACAGATGGAACTAATCTAGATCCTTCTTTGCTTGTAATAACTTCTGGCTTACCAGCCTGAACAAAAGCAACAACAGAGTTTGTTGTACCTAAGTCGATTCCTACAACTTTAGACATATTTATAAAATAACATTTAATATAATTGGTCATCACGAGCTAAGCTTGCTTAGCGTGGTGATCTCATTGTTTTATATTATGAGATTGCCACGTCGCTATCGCTCCTCGCAATGACTTCAGTTGCAATTAGCACTCTAAGTATAAACCTGCTAAAAGTGGATGTCAAGGTGTTGCCGAATGTTTATAGACATTATTACGAATATAGTTTTGAATATTATTCAATGAATTTTCAGTCCTTATTATCTTGCAATAATATGATTGTTGCCAATTAAATTCTAATTGGTTTTCATTTGCATAACGTTTTACAGTTGATTTATACCCGCGAATAATTGCAGCCAAATTTTTTGATTGTGGACCGAATTTGTTAGGTTCAAATTTGTTGTTATTCCCTAGAGACGCACAATTGTCGGGATAATAATTGAATTTATGGTCATTATTCCCTAGAGACGCACAATTGTGCGTCTCTAATCGTTGCGATAAACGTTGCGATAAACGTTGCGATAAACGTTGCGATATTTCTTTCGTTGGTGGAATCATTATCAATATTCCATGAATATGGTTAGGCATTACAATGAATTCATCTAGAATGACGTTAAGATAATGCGTTGGTATTTTCATCCCAGTATTTATTTGCAATTATCCCAATGGATGATAAATCCATTTTGTTATTCTTTATATTACCGAAATAGTTTATTCTATATTTAGTACAGATTGTTATAAAATACATACCACAACCAGAATAGTCATGGTGTTTGGATCTTAATGTAGGGATATAATATTTCTTTTTGTAGAATATTGTTTTATCCTCTATATTATATTTAATCATATTAATTACTAAAATAGTAAATGTTTGATTTTATTAAATTCGACAATTCAAATCAAGTTATTTTTCAACCTAACCTTTTGGTTTCATCTTTATTTATGCACACTAACAAATGGGTTGATTTCCAAAGAGCTTTAGGTAGAAATGTTTCTCAGTATTTAATATTGAAAGATGGTCAACAAGTTGGTTATTTGTATATAGAAAATAATTATAGAAAACTAGCTAAATACGCATACTCTCCATTTGGTCCTGTAATTTCCAGTGAGTTTATGACTGTAGAATTCTTCAGTGAACTAAACGAATTCATGAAGAAATATATTTATGATAACGATTTAAATGTATTTAGATTTGATCCATTCAAATGGAATTTAGATTTAACTGTTAAATTATTACACGCTGGATTTAAAAGAACATTAGCAGCTGTTGGTCCAAAATATATGTGGGAAATTAATCTTTCTCCATCTGAAGATGAATTATTAGCTGCAATGAAGAAGGTTGCTAGATACAATATTAAGCAATCAGAAAAAGCTGGAATTACAATAATAAAAGCATCTGAACAAAGTAATACTGACGAATTAGTAAAAGAGTTTTATAAAATTTTAGAAGAAACAACAAAAAGACAAGGTTTTGCTAGCTTTGATTGGTTATATTTTCAAAAACAATCCGAGATTCTAGGATTAGGAAAAGATTGTGAGTTATTTTTGGCAAAATATAATGGTCAATATGTTTCTGGAGCTTGGGTAAATTATTCTGAAGATACTGTTAGTTATACTCATGGAGGTTCTGTGCATAATCCAGAAATACAAAAGTTTGGAGCTAGTTATTTATTACACTGGACTGTAATTAAACATTCTAAGAACATGGGAAAGAAATTTTATAATATGTGGGGTGTAGTACCAAATGACGAATTACGAATTACGAATGCGAGTCACCCACTTAGAGGTGTGTCAGATTTCAAGATGAGGTTTGGAGGTCAGTTGATCGAGAATATTGGTGGTTTTGAAGTTACTAATGGTGGACTTTCAAACCTAATAAACCGCTCTTACGATTGGTGGGTTTATAGAAACGATAGAGTTTAAGCCCAGCTTCTAAACTTCTTTAGTAATATTCCTAGTAACTCCAATATTGCAGTTGATACTAAAGTGAATACTCCTGCTAAGAATGGTACTACAATTAATCTCTGTACAAGAGTATTTCCAGTATAAATTGCATTTAAAGAAGAATTAAATCCAACATCAGTTGGAATGAATAAAAGTCCAATAAAAAATAAAACAATAAAAACAGTTATGAAAGAAATTAAAAGATGCGTATTTCTTACTGTTGCAGAAAACCCAAATATCTTTCGAATAATTAAGAAAATAAATCTTGTTCCTAAAGTTATTATAAAGAAAATAATTAAAAAAGATAAAATAGCTGAAAAGTAATTTGGCTCCTGAATCATAGCTATTCTTCCAACATTAGCGTTTGCAATGCTTGTTGCAATAAGGTTACTAAATAAATAATAAAATACTATCGAATCAACTAGTAAATAAAAAAGGAATACATATATATTTTTAATTGATTTGTTCATATTATTTTCTTTTTAACTCTTTAATTATCAAGACTGGAATTTCAATAATAGCAGCAGAAACGGCAAATAATAGAAATGCTAATAAAGGGACATAGAAAAACTTCTGCATATTACTATCTGTGTAGTAAACAATATTCATAAAGAAATTCACTCCTGCAGTATTTTCCTTAAAACTAATATAATAAGGAAGCATTAAGAAAGTTATTAATGCTGCAAATCCTGGAATAATTATCTGTGCTATGTCATTAATTGCATTTGCTTTTAATAATTTTCTAAATATAAATATTATTAATCTTGTTAAAAAAGTTAATACAATACTTAAAACTAAAATAATTATAAAAACTTGAACTCTATTTGATGTAAAAGTAAAAGGTTGTTTTGCCTCAAAACTAGTAAAACCTAAGAATTGAAAATTCAAAGCATTATTTAAGAAGAGCATAACTATAAAATCAACAACAGTGTAGATAACAATCACAAAGAGGTATTTTAGAAGTTTAAGCATTTATTTCCGATAACTAATATTAAATTAGGATATCAGAAATTTATTTGGAAGACTACGCGGTTTATAGAAACGACCGCACATAATGACGAATTACGAGTGACGAATTAAAAATATTATTCTCCTTTGGAAGTCTTTTGTATTGATGCCAAGATTTTTCTAAGCTCATCAGATTTAATTGATAACTCTTTAAAATTCTTTTCATTAATAAATTGTGAATCTTTTAAAAGATTTAACCAATATATTGTTTCTAAGCATCCTTTATATGCTATTTGCATTTTTACATAAAATTCTCTTTTAGAAACACTTCCTTGAGATTCATGAACATTTGCACCAATTGATGTGCCACTTCTGAGTATTTGTTTGGAAAGGATGAATTCTTTCTTCTCAATAAGTAGTCTATAAAGATTGATTATTTGAAGAGCAAAATCATAACTTTTTTCTTTAATAGGATTCCCATTCATATGTTGATTATCAACTATGAATGGCATGAAGACTATGTAGCTTAATACAAATTATTTTTAATTCGTCACTCGTAATTCGTAATTTTCTTATTTCCCAATAATAACCTTAGCCGGCTTTAACACACCATCTTTATTCTTATATTTGAAAGCAGAAGAAATTACAGCAATAACTTTTCCTTTTTGTTCATCTGTTCCAGAAACTGTTGAAATTGCTTCCATTATTTCTTTATTGAAGTCATCTCCTACTTTTACTTCTAATCTTTCAACTCCAGCCGAACTAATTGCAGTAACAATCTTATCTTGAGCTGATTTAATTGAAGACTTCGCATGGTCCAAATTTAGATCAGCATCTGTCATAGCTAAGTTAAGGTCATCAAAAATTTCTAACATTTCTTTAACTAATCCCATATTTGCCATTGCACCAAAAACTGCTTTATCTTGCTCAACTCTTTTTTGATAATTTTGAAAGTCAGACATTAATTGAATTCTTTTTCTTCTTTCTTCTTCTATTTGTGCATTAATATCATTATCCTCAGATTTTGGCTTTAGAGTTTCTAAAATTGGAATACTACCAATAGCAACATATGCGTCTGCATCTTCATCACTTACAACAATTTCTTCTTGTTTAAATGTGTTTACAGAAAGTTGAAAATTAGGATTATTTTGTAATTGTCCTTTTAGAATTTCGTAATCACTTGTTACAAAATCTAATGCACCATCAGTTTGTTTTGTAGGATCTGGTTTTCTAACTTTAACAGTTTTTAAGCCAACCTTTTCTACTTCAACCACTTCATTAAACTTTACATAAATTCCATTAGAAACTTCTTTTAGAAGAGTTCCAATTTTTAATGCCTCTTGGGTGTAGTAATCGTACTCTTTAGAATCTGCACAAAATATATTTGCATAATCTATTGTAAGTTTATATTCACCTAGATATTTATCGTGTAATTTTCTAGCTTCATTTACTATTTCTGAAAGTCTTTGTTCTAATGTTTGCATAATGGTTATGATTAGATATTAAGTATCTATATTTATAGTTTTTGGTAATACTTGCCTTAATGTATCGGTAATATATTTAATTCCCTTTATAACTTTATCGTATTTCATTCTATTTGGTCCAATTACAGCAATACAACCTCTATTCTTTCCGTCAATCCTTACTTCACTAAATACTAATGTGTAATCTGTAAATATTTCTTTTCCAGTTTCTTCCCCAATTAAAATTTGAATATCATCATCTGGTAAGTCTTTATTCATCATTTCAGATAGAGAAGAGTAATCTTCTAGAATAGAAAGAATTCTTTTCATAGAATCTGAATCTCTAAACTCTGGAATATTAACTAATTCTGAAAGACCTGAATAATAAAGTTCATTTCCAATTAAAGCTACTGCAGCATTTTCAGATATTTCACTTAAGAAATTCAAACTCTTTCTTATTAATCTTTCAAAGCTATCAGAATTTTTTAATAATGCATTTTGAATTTTTTCTTTTGTCTTTTCATCAATCTCAGCAATACCCATGCTCTTTAAATAGTCGACAAAGTATCTCCAACCCTTAGTTGTGGGTATTCTTCCACTACTTAAATGTTTCTGGTAAAGATAACCTTGGTTAACAAGTTCTGCCATTTCATTTCTGATAGTTGCAGTACTTAGTTTAAGTTTAAATTTGTTTTGAAGACTAATAGAACCAACTGCTTCTGCAGTCTCAATAAACTCTTTAATAATTGAAAGTAGTAATTCTTTTTGTCTTGTGGTGATGTCGTTATTCATCTAAAAACTTTATTAAGTATAAACGTTGTATACAACGTTTCTAACAAAAACTGATAACTAACTGGAAGTATATCACCAAATAGCAGGATATGGGAAGACTTGCTAATCTATGACCTTACCACCTAAATTACTTCTTCTGGCACTAAATCTTAGCTGGAGTGGCACTATTGTCATGCCTTGCAGTTAGTCAAGTTACTGGTTACTAGTTCCTCGTTAAACCTTACAGTTAACTGTTATACAACTATTAACTATTAACCGGAAACCATTAACTTTTATATCATGTTGGAAAATTTCCCGAATTTGTATTAAAATACAATTGTAATTAGCTTTTAAACTTAATAATATGAAAAAGAAAGGACCAGTTATGAAATCAATTTATTCTCCTCAATACGAGTATCTGGTAGGAAGACTACAAAGAGCAAGAAGAGAATCTGGTTTAAAACAACAAGTTGTTGCAGATAAAATTGGAAGGTATCAATCTTATCTTTCAAAAATTGAACATGGTGACAGAAGAATTGATGTATTAGAATTATTAGAATTAGCAAGACTTTATAAGAAAGACATCGAGTATTTTATTCCTCCAAAGAAAATGACTGCAGATGCAGATAAGAAAAGGAAATAAGTCACAAATTAAAATAATTAAAGAAATGAAATTAATGAAGTGAATTAAAACTCACTTCATTTTCTTTTGAATTGAGACGAGTATTCTTTTTATTTCTTCAACCAATCCAATGTATCTATTAAAAGTATCATTCGTTATGAAATCTGTATCTTTTAATAAATTTAACCAATATCCACTTTCAATTAATTCTTTATAGGAAATTTGCATTTTAACTATAAACTCTTTCTTAGAAATGCTTCCTTGCGCCTCATAAATATTTGCTCCTACTGAGGTTCCACAACGTAATAATTGTTTGCTTAAAACATATTCTTTATTTGAAATTAAAACTTTATAAAGTTGAACAATCTGTATTGAGAAGCTATAGGACTTATCTAGAATGATATTTTCTTTTTTCATTCACTGATTATCAATGAAATCTCATATCCCTAACAATGTATTTCAATACAATTATTTTCATTACTTTCATCCATTTCATTTATTCATTTGTCACTACTTCCCTACAAAAAACTTCAAATCTACACAAACTGCTCTTTTTTCATTCAACAATACTGGATTTAAATCAATACTAGATATTTCTGGATAATAAACAACAAGCTTTTGAATCGCTTCGATTGCATTTAATAATTCTTTCTCATTAAGTTTTTCTAAACCTCTTGCACCATCAATTATTTTATAAATCTTTGTTGTTTTTAATGTATCTAATATTTCTTCTCGAGAAGATGGTACTAATGCAAATCCAACATCATGATAAATTTCTGTATAAATTCCACCTGTTCCAAATGTCATTAAATGTCCAAAACCTCCTTTTCTTCCTGTGTAAACATCTGCACCCCCATCTCTTTTAACACCAATCAATATTTCTTTTGCTCCTGTAATTTGTTCTTGAAGAATTAAACTTGGAGATTTAATTTTCATTTCTTTTTGAATCATTGTTACTAGTTCAGAATATGCAGCTTCAAGTTCTTTATCTGTATTTATATTCAAGTAAATAGCTTTTTTATCAGTCTTATGAGCAATAACATCCGCAGGTGTTTTTAAAACAACTGGATAATGTTTTTTACCAAATTCTAAGAACTTTCCTAAAGTATCTGGGCTAGCTTTTAATGTTAAATATTGAGGTAAATCTAAACCTACTTCTTCTGCAATCCTTGAAGTTAAGTCTTCGTTTAATGCAGTTTCCGATTTCCCATCATTACTTTCAAAAGCTTTAATAACTTCATCTCTGTATTTACCTTTTTCTAGTTTTTCATCAATTAAATCGTTAAATAGATTCTTGCCTTTTTTTACAGCTTGTTTAAAATCGCCATATTTTTGCATTGCAGCTATAACATCAACAGCTTGATCAATATCGTTGAATGCTGGAATACGATCGTCGTACAGTCTCTGTAGTCCGAAATTTACATACTTTCCACCTAAGAAGACTGCATAGATTGGTTTGTTTGCTAACTTTGCACTATTAATAATTAATTTAGCAGTATCTTCAATTTGAGTTACTAACTGAGGTGTTAAAACAACAAGAACAATATCTACTCCTTCGTCTTTCATTAAAATATCTATTGGAGCTTTGTATCTTTCTGCCAGTGCATCTCCAATAACATCTATTGGATTGTGTAAACTTGCGTTTTGAGGAAGAATTGCTCTCATTGCAGCTGTAGATTCTTCAGAAATTTTTGCCATTTCTAAACCACTCTTTACAATTTCATCAGTAGCAATAATTCCAGGTCCTCCAGCATTTGTAATAATCGCAACTCTCTTTCCTTTTGGAACTTTTGCCCAAGAGAAACCCATCATTAAGTTGAACATTTGATTTACATCTTTTGCAATTGTAATTCCAGCTTGTCGCATTGCTGTTTTAAATACTTCAGCAGAACCAGCCAACGATCCGGTGTGAGAAGATATTGCAGCAATTGCTTGAGAACTCTCACCAGGCTTTAAAACTATCATTGGTTTTTTTGCGTTTGCTTCTTTATAAATTTCTACAAGGTCTAGTCCAGAATCTACTTCTTCTAAATATCCTCCAATAACTTTTACGTTATCGTCGTCTAGCCAATCTTCTACTAAATCATTTTCGTTTAAATCAATTTTATTTCCAAAAGATACAAAGTGTGAAAATCCTAAATTCTTATCTAAAGACATATCTAAAATTGCAGTACAGAATGCACCAGACTGTGAAAGGAATGCAACATCTCCTTCTAAAGGATGTGAAGCAGCAAAAGATAAATTAACTTTATATTTAGGAACAATCTCTCCTAAACAGTTTGGTCCCATTATTCTTATATTGTATTTTCTCGCAATTCCAGCAATTCTTTTTTCTAATTCTTCCCCTACTGGTCCAACTTCTTTAAATCCAGCAGAAATAACAATTGCAGATTTTGCTTTGTTCTTTCCACAATCTTCAAGAACTTCTGGAACAAGTCCAGCAGGAATAACTACCACTACACAATCAACAGCTTCTGGTATATCTGAAACTTTTGCGTAAGTTTTAAAACCGAAAAGTTCTTTATATTTTGGATTCACAGGATAGATATTTCCTCTAAATTTTGCTTCTGTTAAGTTTGAAAGTATGACAGATCCTAATTTTGCTGGATCTTCGGAAACGCCAACAATAGCAATGCTCTTTGGATTAAATAGAAAGCTTAGCTTTCCCATAGAAGTTAGATAATAGTTAAGTGCAAAGATATTCTATCATTATTTTTATGACTATATAGGCCAAATCTTAAGCGAGTTCTACGAGCTTGTAGATTTTGCTTGGCTTTAGCCCACCTGTATTCCTGGAGTTTTATAAAGTTAACAGAGTTGCGTAGGTGAAAAGCACGAAGCACGAATGAAGAAATCCGAAACTTCAAAATGTGACATCTTTGGGCTTCGTTATTCGAATTTCGTGCTTTGTATTAAGCTGAATCTTAATCCTATTAAATTTAGAACTAAGAATATTACATTCGCAATTAATAATAATATTGGTAGCAATGTAATTCCAAATGTTCCTATTAATGCCACAGAAACACTTAAAAATAGAACACTTTGTATAATCGCTGAGTTTCGATAAAAGTGCTCATAGCCTAATGCCATTAATACAGAAAGTATTGGTGAAGTGAAAATATAAATTAAAACTCCAGCTAATATTGGGAAGAAATATTGTAATCCATTAGATGCAATTTCTTCGTTATAAACAATAGTTAAACCGAATCTTGCTAAGGGAATACTTACTACAAATACAATTCCACAGAATGCTCCGAGTATTTTTAAATATTTATAAAGTTCTTGTTTAAGTTCATTTATTTTTCCTTGTGCAACAAGTTCACTAAATTCTGGTAGAAGTTTTGTTTGTAAAATTACAGAAAGAACAATTGGAACTGTTGCTAATGTACTTACAGATTTATAAATTCCATTTTCGTAATTACCAGCGTAATTTGTAACCAAAATAGAATCCCATTGCCCCATAATTACATAAGCCATTGTTGCAATTAATGTATTTAAAGCAAACATTGTAAATCTTTTATCGAAATGTGCTTTACTAAAGTCTATCAATTTTTGATTATTTAGTTCGATTAAAGGAATTATAGAAAATACTGCCCAACCAACTATTCTTCCAATTAAGAATGCATTAATTACATCTGTAATTTTGAAGAAATATAGTCCAAATGTTAATCCAATAAATAATAGAGATGAAAGCGTGTAATAAAGACTGGTTCTAAAGTTATCTTTTAAACCATTAAATATTAAGATAAAGACATTGCTAGCAGAAAATATTAGTAAAAGAAATATTTGAAAACTGTATCCAAAAGATATTTTATATCCAGAAACCCAATCTAAAATAAGAAAGATGACTCCTCCCGTTATTACTAGTCCTATTTCCGAGATTATAGTGAAAGAAATTCTCTCTAGTTTATCTTTTCCTTGTATAACAAACTTTTGTACTGCTTCTGGCAATCCAAAGTCAGTTAAGACTCCTACTATTGTAATTAAAGCAACGAAGTAGTTTAAAAGACCAATATCTTCTACTGGAACAAATTTACTTAAAACAAAAAGGATTATTATCGGACTGGTGCTAGAAAGTACTCTAGAAATGCCTGGAAGTAAGGATTTAATAAGATTCATTAGTTATATTAATTAATTGGGATTATTATATCAGTTTTTAGGTAAATTATTTATCTTACAAACTTTTAAAATGCTTAACTAGCAGAACCTCAGAACCTTTCCTGGACTGTTAGAAATAGTCATTTTGTGCTATAATTGTTATATGGAAAAACTATTAAAAGTATCGGCAAATTTCAATATAATGCTAGGTTGTACACTGGTTTTAATTCCAGTGCTTCTTTTGGCCTATTTTAACCTTGGTCCTAGATACCAAGTACTAGCTGCGTTTCAACCAGAGAGAGAAAGTGAGTTACTAGTCCAAAACATTTTTGATGGAGAAAGAGGTGATGTTAAGCAAGGAAAGTATACTTTCGCTGATCCTTTTACTACAACAAGTACTAAGATTAAACCATTAACTTTTATTGTCCCAGAGAATAAAGTAACAACAACTGGAGCTAATATTCAAATTAGTGATAGTGGCTTAAGCATTGATACTCAAATATTTGAGAGTCAAAATGCTTCTTTAGCACTAGATAGTGGAGTTTGGAGAGATCCAACACAAGGAACACCAGACAATAATACTTTACCTGTTGTTCTTGCAGCCCACAGATGGGGTGAAAACAACTTAAGTTGGGATTATAGAAATAAAAACCTATTTACTGAGTTTGATAAACTTAAAGGTGGAGAGATTGTAACTATAAATTGGAACAATGTAGCATATAAGTATAAAGTAACATTTGTAGAGCAAAATTCTCATGTTACAAGAAGTGGTGATTTGATTATGTACACTTGTATTGACTATACTTCTGTAAACAAGATTATAGTATATGCCGAGTTGGTAAAGTAATTGATTTAAAAGTACATTTGTGATATAATTACTATATATTAATACAAGATATATGACAGCAAAAAAATTAATAAATACTTCAGTTTTAGCATTGGTACTATTCGCATTTAGTACAATCCTAGGAAGTGTTAACGTTGTTAATGCTCAAAGCTGTACAAACGTATATGGTAATGTTTATGGTACATATGGAATTTCTACATGTGCTCCAACATCACTATTCAATAAAAATGACCCTAGAGCTATTGCTCCAGAAGATGTAGTAATTTTATCTTCTACAGTAGGATTAGGAATATTAGCTTTTGTAAGTGGCAAAGCATTAAAAACTAAATTAGCAAAATCTGAGTAATTAGATATTGTTAAGTTTAAAAAACCAAGGAATAAAATCCTTGGTTTTTTGTTCTTTGTAAGCTCAGATTGATAAATTTAGGGTAATGATATATAATCCTGATATTTATTAATCAACTTTTATGAAAGTAATTTTATACTTCCTTTGCACACTATTAGTGTCTGTATCATTTGTTACATTAGGTGTTTTAATCTACTCTAGAGCAGGTGAATTCATCAATTTTCAACAAGAAGCACTAAAGGTAGAGATTACAAACAATAAGAACGAAGCAATCGATGGTTGTTTCGAAAACTCAAGAATTAATTCTACATCTGGAACTTCTTTGAGATCTGAACCACTTATTGAGCTTTACCACCAATGTTTAGCAGATAAAGAGATTGTGGTGCCTTCTAGTAACTAAATACTAAATAATTGGAAGTAGCTATCCTCGTATAACTCTATTCCTTTATTATTAGTTATAAATGTCTTTATATTTCTATTTGAAATAGGTTCGTTATTGTTTAACGGAAGAAGATATATATTATTTGCCCAATTTAAGTTTTCTGGTCTTGTTCCAATTTCTAGTCTAGAACTGTATAAAAAGCAGATATTTGTGCTTCCTTTTACTTCGGAAATGTTCTTAACACCATTTAATGTGTTTTGTTTAGGGTCTGTTATAAACGATAAAAGAGCTCTTCTAGAAGTTATAGACATATATTGAGCAGAAGCTGTTGTATAGCTAGTGTAGCCCGTTATAAGTGACTGTGTTAGAGGGTCGGTAATAATTGTACAATCATTATTAATTTCTTTAAGTTTGTTTAGAAATACTAAATCTCGACTATTTACTATAGATACAGTTGCATCTGATTGTGTATAGAACTGTAAATAAGCTTTGTAATTTGTAATAAATGGCTGCATAAAAACGATCACTAATCCTGTAAACAGAATTGCTGCTTTAGCAGAAGTAAACTTAAATTCTTTTAAGTAATTAATAATAACCACAGAACTAAATATTCCAAATCCTATTAAGAACTTATTTGCGTAAGTAGGACTTATAAAGAATAAGGCTAGATTAATTAGTATATAAATAATTGAAAATGTTATTAAAGTATTATGTTTCCTTTGAAAAAAGAAAAAAATAGCTGAGATAGCAAATAGTATTATTCCTGTTCCAAGTATATTAATTACAAAAGTATAGTTATCTGGTGGAGCTAGATTGGTAGCAGATCCGATAAACGCAATTTCATTGGCTTGATATATGCTTTCGAAGCTGAAGCCGGCTAGGTTTAATAGTATTGTGAAAAGGGTAATTAGACCCATAAATAAAGTAATCACTCTAAAGTTACTTTTATGTTCTAAATCTAATAACTCTAAGTCAATTATTAAGTACTTTATTATTAAAATGAAAGCCAATATTGTACCTATAACGAAATGAGTTAGTATTAATAATATAGATGCGATAACTAACTTCTTCCAGTTTAATCTTTTACTTATTAAGAAATTTAAGAAGAGAAAGAATGTAAACGTTTGTGGTAAGAAGAATATAAAATCGTAAGCACCATTTACAAATATAAGAGACGCAAGAACTGCACCTAGAA
>JBDSRX010000062.1:0-6991 GCA_039929105.1 Candidatus Dojkabacteria bacterium | reverse complement strand
ACCCATCCATCCCGCCATTTAACTTAAACTTCACTGTGATTCTTACTCTTAGTTAGAGCACCCCGATGTATCGGGGAGGTTGTGGGTTCCCTCCAGAGGCGGGCAAACGAAACCCATTTGTCTGCCTTGGGTAGATCCATCCCGTTTAAATGCATCTTCAAATTTTCATCATTTTCACAAAACTTATAATTAATTTTGTATAATTTTAGTACCCTAAATCTTACTTTTAAATTATATGCCAGACGAAACTACCGCTTTTATAAACTCAAATAATTGGTTAGAAATTACACTAGGGAAATTCATTTCGGAAAAAGATTATATTCACCTAATAACGCTAGTTTACGATTTAGCATTAGAACTTGAAGATAAAGATTACCCTGTGATGCTTCTCGTTGATTGCTCAGGACAAGAAGATATGGAAGAAATGGCAGAGAAACATGCTGTCAAGGGTACTAGAGATTTACACTTTAACAAAATTGCTAGCTTTGGACTTAAACCTAAATTTATCCCCTTACTTAGTACAATAGTTACAGAAACAGGAAACGCTGAAATTAAAGACTTTCCTACAAGAGCAGAAGCTGTAGATTGGTTACAATCTTAAATTCCAATAGCAGAATCAATCTGATCTTCTAGAATTTTATCTACAATTGATAACTCAAATGAGTTTTCAAACAAAGAAGGCAATTTTAATTTCACAGTCACTGCAGAATTAGCATCTATAAATGCTCCGATTTTAGTATAATCTTCTCCAACATATAGAGCCATTAGTGGATCTAAATAATTTGTTTGATAAGCAGCAATACTCTCTGAATCTGCAGTTTCACTATCTAATATATTTTGTTTTAAATCTTTAAGACTTTCTAATTTAAAGCATTCTTCAACTAACTTTGCTTTTGCAATTAATGTTTGATAACTTGATCTTAAATTAGTTAAAGCTGTTTTAGAACTTTCAAATGAGCTCGATCTTGCGACTTCTTCTTGTATACTTGAAATTAAAGAGATCGTTGTTAAGTACTCTCCAAAATTTGTTTTAATACAGACTTTATTTTCTAAAATATCTTTCAATTCTTTAGATCTTTCCTTGTATCCATCCAATTTTGAAGCTGCCAATTTAAAATTATTATTACTTGGAGAGTTAATTCCAGGTTTTAATTGATTTTTTGAATTCTCAATCTGAGAAGCGTAACCATCTGCTAATGTATTTAATTCTTTCTGTTTTGCTTCTTCTAACTTTAAAGAGTCAATACCTTTAAATACTTTTGAAGAGTCTTCAAATTGCTTAGAAAAAGAATCTATTACCATGTTATTCGAATCGATAATTATCTTTGAATCTTTATTTAATTGTAATTGGTTAACTGCATAAGAAATAAATCCTAGTAAAGCTAAAACAAAAACTATTCCGATAATAAATTGTAATGTTCTCTTATTCATTTTAAAAATGTACGTCGTTATTTCTCATTATATTTAAAATGTAATCTGCCATTACTTGCCCTCCAAATAAATTCATATGGATACCGTCAAATTGCCTTGCAAATTGGGTATTACCTGCATCGTCTGTGACTGTTTCGGAATACCCACCATTTACTGCAAATCTTGCTGTAGTATCAATATAGACTGCATTAATATACCTGCTTGCAACTGATTTGAATACCTCATTTTCTATATTTATTCCATAGTTCCAATTATCTTCTCTAGCAATTGGTAATCCTATCCAAAATACTTTTTTTATACCTTTTTCGTTTATTAGTAAATTAAGCATTTGATCTACTTTTTGTGCATAAGCAAGCTTCCAATCATCGTTTCCATATAGGTATGACCTTCCAGTTGCTGCATCGTAAATATTATCTAAATCGTTTAAACCAAGCATCACAATTGCAACAGCTGGATGAGTTTGATCGGCAAGACTTGCAGCTTCTTTAAACCAATCTAATCTATCTGGATGTAGTAAACCTGTTGATTGAATAGCTTCTCTTGTTACGCCAGAAACTTTTCCAGCTAACAATCCATTTTCTAAACTAGAACCAATACCTTGCTGCATCATAGAATCTCCAAATATTAAATAAGAAGAACCTTCTGGAACTGGATTAGGTTTTTGTGGTTTTAATGGTTTTAGTTCAAATTCAGGTTTTGTTGCTAATAATTCAGTCACTGATTTTTTACTAGAATTACTATTTTGAACAGGAGGTGCATTTAGACTTGAATGTTTTATAAAGATATTATCTCTTTCAATTATTGCTTGCACTCCAGATGGATCGATTATAAAAAAGAAGGCAATTATTACAGCTGTAAATACAACAATACAAATATCATTTAATACTGAATGTCCTTTATTTTCTTTTATGTTTAATTCTTTATGTACCATTAGAAACTCATATAAATAAATGGTGGAACAGTTGTTGGTCCGAACTTTAATATTAATCCAATTGCGATTGCTGTAAGTATAAATGTAATTACAATATTTCTAGACAATAACCAAACTCCAAACTTACTGATTTTATCTCCAAAGAAATTCCAAAGTAATACTCCAACTATAACTAAAATTACAACTGGATCAATTAGATTACTTTGAGAAACAATCTTACCCGTTGCATTCATATCTGTAAAACTAAACATTTGCCCAATAAACTGCAAAGCGATATCAACTGATTTTGTATTAAAAAATATCCATGCAATTGCTACAAAAATGAATGTAGTAATTACACCAGTATATTTGATTAGCTTATTTTCTTTAAAATCGAATAACCATGTAATAAAGTGGCTCCATGCTAATCCTATTCCGTGAATTCCTCCCCATATTATGAAATTTATTCCTGCTCCGTGCCAAAATCCTCCAATTAACATTGTTAAAAATAAGTTGATGTATTTACGAATCTCACCTTTTCTATTCCCTCCTAGAGGAATGTATAAATAATCTTTTAACCATTCAGATAAAGAAATATGCCATTTTCTCCAGAATTCTTTGAGGGATTCAGATGAATAAGGTAAGTTGAAGTTAATTACTGGTTTAAACCCTAAAAGCATTGATACGGAATTTGCCATGTCAGAATATCCACTAAAATCTACAAAGATTAAACATGCATATCCAAGCATAGCTATAAACAATTCTAATGAATTGTAATTTGCAGGAGACGTAAAAGGTCCATCTAAAACAATAAATAGAAAACTAGAAATTACGTATTTTTTAAATAACCCTCCAATAAATAAACCTGTAACTTCTCCTAAATTATATTTGTATTTTCTGCTGGAGTTTAAATCTTCATAAAATACTGCTGCTCTAACGAGAGGTCCTGATGCTATTTGTGGAAAGAAAGAAACAAAGTTTGCAAAATCTATTAAACTAAACTTTTTTAGTTCTCCTCTATTAACATCAAATAAATGACTGATGGATTTAAAAGTGAAAAAAGAGATCCCAGCTGGAGCTAATATTTGAATTACACCCAAAGTTGAAGGTATATTTAAAGATTTTGTAATATTTAAGAATGCATCTATAAAAAAGTTATAGTATTTAAAGACACCTAAGAATATAAGATTTGCTATTATCGCAAATACAAATATGGTTTTATTCCCATTGAGATGTTTAGAGAGTAAATAATTGAAGAAGTAATTAACAAGAATGCTAATGGCAAGAATAGCTAAGAATTCTGGCTTAATAAGAAAGTAAAAAGCAGCACTAACTAAAAGAAGATAAACCTTATAGATCCTTACTCTGCTCTTTAGAAAAATAGCAGGAATAAAGATAGCAACAAAGAAAAGTGCAAAACTTAATGTTGTAAACGTCATTTTTATTAGGAAAATCTGATTACAGAATAGTGGAAGAAATGAAAGTTTGCAATTTTATTTAACATCTATTTTTGAAATAAAATTTCCATGATAAAATATATAATACTTCTTAACTTTTGCTTATGGCAAATGCTACAGGTTCGTGGGGAGGAATGGATGTTCTAGAAAATGTGATTCACGATCCTAAAGAAATGCTCAAGTCTCATGAAATTAATCTACTAGCTGGGCAAATGATTCTATCTGCACCAGAAAATGGTATCTATACCTTTATGATCAAATCTTCAAATGGAGATTTATTATTACAAGGAAGATATACATTTAGTTCAGATAAGTCTGGAGGTGATGTTCTTCATTACGCTAATATTAGAGATATTGGAGAACTGAGATCCTTCTTTAGTGATATGGATGCATTTAGATTAGCTCATTTATTTCAACAAGATTTAAGTTTAGTAGAAGCATAAAGCTTATTTTAAAGTTATGTTAACCTATCTAACATTAGGATTATTAATTCCCCGATAAATTTAAGCTACAGCTTCTCTTAACCAATCTATAAAGATATACATTTCTTTGTAAACTTCTAATGCTTTTTTAAGCGGATCTTTTACCTTTCTGTTTGAAATATTAAATTCTTTAAATACAGTAAATCTTTTTAACTTTATATATTTAATTAATGGATTTGTTTCGTCGTACCCTCTCGGTACTCTAACTAAAGAATCTCCATCTAAATCCCCAAAATATTCTGCAAAATCTTTGTCGTAAACTATATCTTCTAAAGATTCTGGCTGCTGCACAATATGGTCTCGAATAGCTTTTAACTGATCTATATCTGGATTCCACATTCCTCCTCCTACTGCCATGTTTCCATCTTTATCTATATGAAAATAGTATTCTGGAAGACCAGAGCTTTTTTTGAAATTTGTAATTCCTGCACTAAAATTAGTTTTATAAGGAGTTTTATCTTTAGAAAATCTAATATCTCTATTGATTCTAAACATGGCCTTTTTTGGATCTATAAGCTTAATTTTAGAATCGAATTCTCCAATTCCGAGGATTATATCTCGAACCATATTTTCGAAATCAAAACGCAAACCATCGTATTCTGGACGATTAGCATCAAACCATTCTTTATTATTATTTTTTGATAATTCCGAAAGGAATTTTATTAGTTTATCGTAGTTCATACTTTGTACGTCCCTCCTTGAGGAGGGTGATCCGAAGGATCGGTAGGTGATAACGTATTAATGAATTACACACCCCGTCACTTCGTGACACCCCTCTCATGAGAGGGGACTGTTTATATTTTATGCTTTCCAAACATATTTCTCATCATAGATAATAGTTTCCCAGTATAACTAGGATTTCCACGAGATTGATCTCTAAAATCTACAGAACCTTGAATTATTGGAGCAGGTATCCCCTTATCTTTTGCTGCTTCTGCTGTCCAATAGCCTTCACCATTTGCATCAACTTCTCCTTTTACTCCTTCTAATTCTTCTCCATATTTTTCAAATCCTTCTTTTGCCCAAGAGATAAGTCTTGATTCAATTACACTTCCATGAGAATAAATATCTGCAACATCAACCATGCTTAATTTATATTCAGACTGTTTCATTAAATTGAAACCTTCAGCAATTGCTTGCATCATTCCGTATTCAATTCCGTTATGAACCATTTTTACAAAATGACCTGCTCCATATCCTTTAAAAAATTTATATCCATTTTCAATTGATAAATCTTTAAAAATTTCTTCACAATAATCAAAAACTTCTTTTTCTCCACCAACCATAATACATGCACCATTTCTAGCACCATCTGGTCCTCCTGAAACTCCTGCATCTAGATATTTAATTCCTTTGAGACTTAAAACTTTTGCATTTTCTGGATCCATTATGTAATGAGCATTGCTACCTTCAATTACAATATCTCCTTCTTCTAAAAGATCTCTTAATTGTTCGTCATTTTGAAATAACGTATCTTGTGTAGGTGCTCCTGCACTTAACATTGTCCATACTACTCTAGGCTTTTCTAATTTTGAAACCATTTCTTTTAAGGAATAAGATGGCGTAACGCCTTGTGTTGCATATTCATCTGTAGTTTTTGTAGTTCTATTAAAAGCTACTACATCCCATCCATTGTCTTTTAAATTTAATGCTAATCCTCCACCCATCTTTCCTAGTCCGATTATTCCGATTTGTTTTTTCATAATTTTTTTGTGTCATCCTGAGGCTCTCGAAGGATGAATTGTTGATTAAAGGTCATGGTTCGAGAGCCTCACCATGACAACGTTTACATAGATCCCTCTCCTTGAGGAGAGGAAGGGTGAGGTGTTACCGCCAACCCTGCCACCTTTGTTATGGCGGTCCCTATCTAGTTTCAGCTACAAATTATAACTAACACCTGCAACCACAACCTCTTCTCCAGGTTTGTATGTATTTAAAGGAACCAAATCTTTATTCCAACCATCTTTAATAGAATCTATAAACTTCCACATTGCATCAACCTCTTTCGAACTAACAAAAGACATCATTTCTCCATTTATTGCATCTAAAAATAGTTGTGCATATTCCTCTACATACTGTCTTTTTTCTGCAGATGCCCTAAAGTTAAAGTCCAATGTTTTTTCAGATTTACTGTCTTTATTTCCGGATTCGTTAGATGAGAATGTAATTTTAATCTCTTCTGTTGGTTCTATACTAAATATAATTCTATTCCTTACATTATTTCCAACTGGTTTAAATAAGACAATAATCTCTTTTCTAGCTGATGCTAGTTTCTTTCCTGCTTCTAAAACAATCTCTACACCAGACCATCTTTCAGAATTTAATCCACAACTCAATCTAAAATAAGTTTCTGTTTTAGAGTTTGGATCAACATCTGTAATTCGCTTATATCCTTCGTATTGAGCTCTATATGTTTTAGTTTTTATATCTTCATCTGAAAGTCGAATTAGGTTTTCTAATAACTCTGCTCTGCTTTGTCTAATATCTTTACCTTCTGGGTTTTCCATAGTAGTTAGTGCAAGCATTTGTAATAAATGGTTTTGACCTACATCTCTTAAAGTTCCAACTTTATCGTAAAATTCTCCTCTTTGTTCAACTCCCATGTCTTCTAATGTTCTAATCTCAATTTTTTCTATAAATTTATTACTCCAAACAGGTTCAAAGAGAATATTTGAAAATCTAAATGTAACAATATTCTGTAATGCTTCTTT
>JBDSRX010000061.1:0-8238 GCA_039929105.1 Candidatus Dojkabacteria bacterium | reverse complement strand
TTCAAGCCAGCTGTAAATGTTGAAGATAGCAAAATTGTTAACTTAAATAAATATCCAAATATAAGTACAGACAGCCAAATATCTATAACGAATACTTCAGATTTGGGCTATAAAGTAAGCATGACATTCCCAAATATAGGAAATTCGCAAGAGGTGTCGATGTGTTTACCTCTGTCTATTGCAGATACGAACGTCAGTTATGAAGACTTCCCTAAGGAAAGAGTAGTTATCAACACCACTGATACGGAAAAATGTGTTGTATTTAAAGTAATAAACGAAAGTAAAGTAACATTAAAATGGAGTTTAGCTAATGTTGGTAGCACAGTTGGAGACAATATTAACCTCATTCTAGGGCAAGCTAAGCCTAAAGGAGCTTTTACTACTTCCTATTTGACACTTTCCACTGACAGGGCAGGCTCAATCTTGGAAACGAGCCCATCGCTTGACCTGGCTTCAAATCCAGTTACCTTTACTCAAACACTTTTCGATGATCAAATTATCGATTTGACAATAAAACGGTGATTTAGTAATATATTCAAGATTTCAGGAAATGAGTTTTCTTACTTTATATAGGAAAACTCTTTTTTAAATAGATACTTAGTTTAAGTTAACTATTTGATATAATTAAAGATTACCCCTGATCTTAAAATTTTTTTATAACCGTAAATATGGCTAAGACAAAAAAGAATGGAAAAACTGAAAATGCTGAAATGAAGCTGACACAAGATGCATATAATGTACTACAAGCAGAGCTTGACAATAGAATTGGCGTTCTTAGAAAAGAAATCGCAGACGAAATAGCAGCCGCCAGAGAGTTAGGAGATTTAAGTGAAAACCATGCTTACCAAGTAGCAATGGAAAAGAAAGAAATGAATGAAAATAGAATTCTAGAAATAGAGGATATTCTTGCTATTGCTGTAATCGCTAAAGAAAGTAAATCTGATAACCAAGTAAGCATTGGTGAGAAGGTAGAGATTCAAAATATGGATAACAAAGAAAAAAGAACAGTTATTTTAGTAGGTACAGAAGAAACTAAAGCAGCTAACCCGCTTGAAGGTAAAATCTCTGTAGACTCACCAATTGGAAAGGCATTGTATAATGCATTAGTTGGCGAAATAGTAGAAGTTGCATTACCAAATAAAAAGATATCTTATAAAATATTAAAGTTAATTAAAGCATCATAATTAAACAGGAAGTTCTGAGGGGCTTGGTGGTAAATTAAGATCACTTAGCTCTTTCTTATTTCTTTTTGCAATCTTAACTAGAAAGAAGATATTTATAATGCTCCAAATTGCTGCGATTAAAATAAATACTTTAAAAATTCCTTCGTAGTCTGTAAAAGTATTAAAAAATCCTAGGAAAATAACAAAACCAATTAGTCTTCCAATTAAATATAACGTTTCAATCACAAGATTCAGCTCAATAGTAGATTGATTTCTTTGTCTATCTAGCATTATCTCTTTAATATAAATAACTAATTTTTCTTCTAAAGGAGATCTTAATGCACTAGAAATTATTACAAATACTAAACTAATAGTAATTCCAATAATATTCCAGGAGAAGATTAAAATAATAGAAGCTAATAGACCAAATATATACCCATATTTACCCATTCCTAATCCTTTCCTTACTTTCTGTTTTCTCTGAGAATACGCTACTACCGCTGCAACTAAATTAATAATACTTAGAATCGCCCCTGCTTCGCCTTCATTTTTTGTAATTATGAATGGAAGAATCATCTGGATAAATAGAAGAATTACCCCTGTCATTTCATTAAAAATAGTTAAGACTGCATATTTAGCAAATATTTTATTTTTTAATATTGAAGTTATTTCTCCAGAAGTAATGCTAGTGGTAGGTTTTTTATTGTATCCGAACTTCAAAAGAGAGGCAGTTATTAAAATACCACTTCCAATAATATAAATAAGAGTATAGTCACCAGTATAAGAAAGTAAGCTTCCTACCAAGAGAGGAAAAGCAATGTCTAGAATCAAACTAGTACTTGTAATAATACTTATAATGCTTCCTCTTTCTGTTTCATTAAATTCTCTAACAGTGTAAGTATGATTTACTGGCCAGAATATTCCTCTTCCAAAACCTCTAAATAAACTTAAAATTGGAAATAAAAGTGCAATTTGTGGAATAGATAGTGCAATTGCGATTCCTGCTAAAGCCATTATTATAAAACTCAACCTAAAAGTGTTTACATATCCAATCCTCTGAAGTGCAAAACTTCCGAACACAAATCCAACCCAGAGCCCTACATAAAAAATAACTGAATCTATAATTAGTATTTTAAAATCATTAGTTTCTTTATAAAGTAATACTAAATAAAAGGTAAACATGAAGTATGTACTTATCTGGAGAACTATTCTAAAGAAATAGAATTCATTTATAAGTTTTATTTTTTTAATTCTGTCTGAGACCATAAATCTTGTATAATAAGCACAAACATATTTAAACAAAAGTATATGCTAATAGCAAATAATTGGGACGATTTTGAAGTTCTAGATGCAGGAAATGGAGAAAAGTTAGAAAGATGGGGAGAGTTTATCCTACGTAGACCAGATCCACAAGCTATATGGAATAAATCTAATCTAGTTTTATGGGACAAAGCCGATGCAATTTATCATAGAAGTAAATCTGGAGGAGGTGAATGGGAATTTATTAAAAGAGTTCCAGAACAATGGAGTGTTAAATACAGAAATTTAGACTTTGTAATAAAACCGACAAGCTTTAAACATACAGGTTTATTTCCTGAGCAGGCAGTTAACTGGGATTGGATAGATAAAAAAATAAAAGATTCTAAAATTAGTTTTCCAAAAGTATTAAATCTTTTTGGCTACACTGGAGGTGCAACTGTTGCTGCATTAGCAGCTGGTGCTGAGGTAGTACATGTAGATGCATCCAAAGGAATGATAGAAATTGCAAAACAAAATGTTTCAAAATCTGGACTAGATGGTAAACCTGTCAGATTCTTTGTAGACGATGTTGTTAAATTAGTTCAAAGAGAAATCCGAAGAGGTAATAAATACCATGGAATAATAATGGATCCACCATCTTTTGGAAGAGGAACTTCTGGAGAAGTTTGGGAAATTGAAAAGAGTTTAAATGAATTAGTAGGTTTATGTAACGAAATTCTAGAAGAGAAACCCTTATTCATTCTTGTAAATTCATATGCAAGTGAGATTTCTAGATATGCAATTGAAAATATTTTAAAAGATAAACTACCAAAAGGAAAAATTTCTTCTGATGAACTTGGTTTGCCTATAAAAAACAGAGAAGATATGAATCTTCCCTGTGGTTCTACAATTAGATGCGAATTTTAAATATGAATATCCTTTTTGAAGACAATGCTATATTAGTCGCAGATAAACCTGTAGGAATGCTTTCTCAAGCTGACGATTCACACGATCCTGATGTTCTGTCTGAAATTAAGAAAATTATCAAAGAAAGAGATGGTAAACCTGGAAACGTTTTTTTAGGTTTAGTCCATAGATTAGATAGGAATGTAGGTGGAGTTATGGTTTTTGCAAAAAATTCTAAAGCTGCTGCTAGATTATCGCAATCTATTATCAAAGGTGAATTTTCAAAAAAATACATTGCAGTTGTATCTGGAGTTCCGGCAGAAGACGAACAAGAATATAATCTAGAAAGCTTTCTAATAAAAGATAAAGAAACTAACAAAGCTGAGATTTTCGACTCTATGCCTGAAGCAAAACAATTTGAAAATTTCCATCCCAAAGCCGAAAGAGTTAAGGTTGCAAAACTAAAATATAGACTTTTAAAAACAGTAGAGAATAAATCATTAATTGAAGTCCAATTAATAACAGGACGTTTCCATCAAATTAGAGCACAACTTGCTCATGCAGGATTCCCTTTAGAAGGTGATACTAAATATAATAAAAATGTAAGCTCGAGTGATATTATATCCAAAAAGAATTTACATCCATCCTTGTGGGCATACAGCCTCAAATTTCCCCATCCAATTACACATAAAGATCTCGAATTTAAAAGTTTTCCTAAAGAGAATAACTGGAAAGAATTTAGTGACGTAATTACTATTCTTTAAGATTTTTTAAAGCTGGAACAAGTTCAGGGTATTTAAATACAAAGTTAATCTCTAGAAGCTTTGTTGGAATAACTTTTTGCCCTTTTATTAAATTCTCTGCAAATTCTCCAAGAGCAATTCTAGCTAATTGTTGAGGAATAGGGATTGTAATCTTAGCTTCATACACTTCAGAAAGATCTTTTGCTAATTGTTTATTTGTTACGGCATTTGGGGCAGTTATATTTATTGGTCCTTTCAATTTTTTGTTCTCAATACATTCTAAAATTGCGTAAGTTAAATCTTCAATATGTATCCAAGAAAAGTATTGATATCCAGGTTTAAAATATGTTCCTATCTTAAATTTATAACTTCTAGTTAGTCCATTTAAAACTCCATCATTAGAAGAGAGGACTAATCCTGTTCTTAAATTAATAATTCTTGAAACTATATCTTTAGCTTTATTAGCTTCGTTTTCCCATGCTGTACAAAGTTGAGCTAGAAAATCAAAACCGGAAGGTGCTTTTTCATCAAGAAGCTTATCACTTAAAGTTGCACCGTAATATCCTATCGCCGAACTATTAATTAATGTTTTTGGTTTTTCTTTAGTCTTTTCAATATATTTCAGTACTCTTTTAGTTGTAGAGATTCTACTTTCAAACATTTCTTCTTTATATTTTTTAGTCCATCTTTTACTAAAAATACTTGCTCCTGAAAGATTAATTACAGCATCTGATTTGTTCATTGCTTGAATTATCGCAACATCATCATTAATATCTAAGAAACTAATCAAGTCTTGATAATTTAAAGATGCAAACTGTAATTCTGCTTTCTCAATATCTCTAGAAACAATCACGATATTGTATTCGTGAATTGCAAGAACTTCTGCAAGTTCTTTTCCAATTAGTCCTGTACCGCCAAAAATTACTACTTTGCTCATACTTCTGGTAAAAAATTATTTCTACTCCAATTATATAAATGTATATCAAAAGGAATCATTTCCGCTCCATTGGTTTAATCAAACCTTTTATCTACTACTTTGTGCACGTGTGTTTTATCATCACAAAAAGTATTCATCACTTGAATATTACCAAGAATATTAAGAAGACTCCGAAGTATAATCTATAGTAACCAAAGAATGCCAAGCTTCTTTTTCTTAAGAATTTCATTAAGAAATCGATGGCAAATAAACCAACTATAAAAGATGTTATTGCTCCAAGTATGTAAGCCATAATCAAATCACTCGAAAAATCTGAAGAATCTTTTAGGAATTGAATTACTTCAACTATGCTAGAAGCTGTAATAATTGGAATACTTATTAAAAAAGAAAACTCTGCTGCAGAAACTCTGCTTAAACCTTGAAGTTGACCTGTTAACAATGTAACTCCAGATCTTGATGTACCTCTAATAAATGCTAAGCATTGTGAGATACCAACAATAAGACTTTTCTTAATTCCAATAGAATCAATTTCTTCATTATTATTTCTTATAAATCTACCTTCAAAGATAAATAGAAGTCCCATAATTATCATTGGAATAGCAACAACTAGAAACGCAACATTCTTATCTATAATTTGCTCATCATAAATTTTTGTTAATAACTTTTCTACAATCAGTCCAATAATTGCTGCAGGAATTGTAGCAATAATTACATTTCTAATTACCAATGTATCTTTTTTATCATCTCCAACTGGATTTCTATCTTTTATATATCTAAAAGCAACTTTAATATATCGAATAATTAATACTCTGTAATAAATCAAAAGCGAGAGTAGAGTGCCTAAATGCAAGAAAAGTATAAATGAAGTTGAACTTAAAAATTGTGATGAACTAAATATTTTTGGAAAAACATATAAATGACCGGAACTCGAAACCGGAATAAATTCTGTTAATCCTTGTAATGCACCTAGTAAAATTGGTTCTAGAAAGTTCAAAATAATTATTTAATAGCTTAACGATGTATTTTACATAAATATATAAACGATATCAAACTTTGTTCAATCTTGGATATATAAGAGAAGCACCTTGCGGTGCTTCTTAAAAAATCATTCTAATTTTAGTTATCTCTAAAAGTGAAATTTAACTTTGTCATTATAGAATCACAGAATGCAGTATCGACAGTCCCATTAACTGGTGTACATTGGAAAACCCATCCACCGTCTAGAGGATATGTTCCACAAGGTGAATCCATATAACCCTTAGGGGAACTAACAGGTTCACATCTAGATCCTAAAGTTAAATTGGATGCTTTGGTGTAATATATTTGAGAACCGCCTTCTACACCTAATTTTACTCTAAATATTTGACCCATTGATTCTGTTGTAGCAATATAATTTGCAGATTGAAATTCACTACCAGTCCATTCGTGATAACTAGTTATTGTTAAAATTCCATTCCCTTTAGTTATTACTGCTGTTTTTTTATCTTTTTGGCTTAATACTGTATCTTTATCAACAGTTATATTTGCAACCATTGTTTGTGTTCCATTTACTGGTCCAAATATTGGTTCTACTTCGAATGAAAGTTTTTTATCTGTTGAAAATTCAGTATTAATTTCCACACCTTCAAGGATTTTTACAATTAACTCTTTTTGTCTAGAAGTTAATTCAGTTTGAGTTAAATCTTTGATTCTTATATTTACGACATAATTTTTAGTGCCTAGAATAATATTTGCAGTCAAGACTGTAATCTTTCCACTAGTCTTATAAAGTTTTAATGCATCAATTTTACTTGATGTATAAATAATCTCAGCTCCACAATTAGGTGCGTTGATTCCACAACCTATAGCTGGTTGAACATCTTTTGGAAACGTAATTTTTATGTCTGAATCTGTTAATAAAAGATCAGTTACACCAGAAGCTTCAGAATTATTTTTTGAACAAGTCCAATCTGATGGAACATTAGCAATTATATCCTGATTTTCTGCTGCACATTCTTTACTTAAAACGATTGGTTTCTCTGTTTCTACAACAGGTGTAGATACAATAGGTTGGTTATTTATTGTTCCGGCTGGTTTATAAGAGAAGATAATTAGGATAACTGCGATTAATAATGCAACTCCTAGAATGGAAAGTGCTATTACTAATTTTTTATTTTTTTTAGTAAATTCTTTTAATTTTTGCATTCTTGTCATGCCAACACTGCTAGTTGGTTCAATAGGAGTAGAAGGAGTAACTGAAATCTGTGGAGTTACTGGTTGTGTAGGTTCAATAGTTTTGTTTAAAACTATTGGATCTGGTTTTGGCATTGTCGATTGTTCCATTTATATTACTTAAAAATTATTTATATTATGCTAGTATAGTAACTTTAGGTGTACATTAATTATCAGTTATAGTGAATTCTAAATTTGTCATAATCTTATCGCAAAACTCAAAGCTTTGATTCCCAGTACATTGAAAGTAGTATCCCTTATAATTTGAAACTCCACATGGTGCTGCTATTGGATCTGGATAACTAGTAGGATTGCAAGACCCAGTTAATTTAATTGCATCCGGCTGAACATAAAAGTATTCAGCAGAGCCTTCACTTGTACCTACTTGGCTAACTCTATAAGTTTCCCCTAGTGTTTTTGTTATTCCAATAAAATTGGCATCAATAAATTTGTGTTGTGTTTCCTCATAGAAATTTGTAATTGTAAATGAGCTACTTCCTTGTTTTATTACTAAAGAAAATTGAGTTGGATTTGTTACTGAAACAGTTTCTTCAACATTAATAGTTCCTTTTAATGTATTTATTGGTTTTTGAGAAATTCCAAATTCATTATCTACACTAAATGCAACTGTTTTAGTTGTTATGGATGTTGGATTAGGTTCTGTTGTAATTGGTTGTGATATTGGTAGAATTGGTCTTGAAACGTTTGGTGTAGGATTAGGATTTACGCTTAAATTTCGATTAGAGGAAATAATAACAAGAATAATAGTAGTTAAGAATACTATTAGAAATAATATAATTACCGCTGCAAGTTTTTTGTTTTTAATTATCCAAACCTTTAGTTTATCCATAGTACTTAATTCAACTAATGGAATAGGCGGTAAAGAGGGCATCTGTACCGCCGGCATAACGGGTTGAATAATTATTGGATCTGGTTTTGGTGTCTCCATTAGTTAAATACTACTATTTCCGATCAACTATATAATTTCTAGTTTAAGAGATTTAATTACTTCATCACAGCCATTAAATGCATTATCTGT
>JBDSRX010000060.1:0-17492 GCA_039929105.1 Candidatus Dojkabacteria bacterium | reverse complement strand
AGGAGGATCTGGTGGATCTATTTGGGTTGAATCCAACATACTTGAAGGAAGTGGAACAATGCACGCAAATGGCGGAGCATCTGGAGCTGCAACATACAGAGGAGGAGGTGGTGGTGGTGGAAGAATGATTGTTTATTGTATTGCTTCAAGTACATACTCAGGCACTGCTAATGTTACAGGAGGAATTGTTCCTGGAGCTCAGAACGGAGGGGTGGGTTCTATTTTAGGCCCAACATGTAAACCAAGTGCACCTACTACATTAACTCAATACAAATTAGACAACACAACAAATATACCTTTAAATGGAATTACTACTGAAAACGGAGTTGTTTTGGGAAGTAATCTTTCAGACCCAGATTCATCGGATCTATTGTCTCTTCAAGTAGAAGTAAAACCACTTGGAACTGCATTTACTAATGTTGCTAACTATACACAGTCATCTGCATTATCTAATCCGCAAAATTGTTCCTCTCCTCTATCTGATTGCGGAAAAGTTACTGCAACTGCTTTAACATTAAGTCGAGAATACCATTGGCAAGCTAGAGTAAGAGATAACCATGGAGGATATAGTACATGGGTTTCTTTTGGAAGTGGTAATGCAGAATCAGCAAGAGATTTCTTAATATCTGGGCCTGGAAGAAATATAACTCAAGGTACAGGCAACTCACAAACAGGAACAGTATTTACAGATTTATCATCTCCATTTACAGTCACTATTACAGATGTAAACGGATTTCCAGTTCCTAATTACGGAGTTAGTTGGTCAATTGTAAATGCGCAAAATGGTGGTACATTAGGAGCATCTGTTACATATACAAATGAAAGTGGGGTTGCAACAAATACATATAAATTAGGAAGAACAGTTGGAAATAATTCAATTCAAGCAAGTGGAAGTGGGCTAGTAGGAAGTCCAATTCAATTTAACTTTACTAGTACTCCAGATGTTCTACATCACTTTACAGTTGTTGCTCCACAAGTAGCTTTAACAAGCGTAGATTTTGATACTGTAACGGTAAAAGCATATGACCAATACAATAACTTAAAAGTAGATTATTCAGGTACTCCTACTCTATCCGCTGTACAAGCTTTATCAACTTCAAATCCAGGTGCTGGAAATTTATCTCCAACAACAATTACATTCACAGGAGGAGATCTTGGTGTAAAAATATTAAGCAATGTTAGTTACGATACTCATGAGAGTATTAAATTAAAATTAACTGATGGGTCTTCCGAAGGTTTTTCAAGTACAGTTGCTGTTGTAGATACTGTAGGGGCATGTCCAGATGCGGATGGAATTATAGATTCAAATCAATCATGGAATGCCAGCGAATCTAACTTAGGAATTTTTGATTGTAATGGATTAGACATACATATAACAAGTGGAGCAATTTTAACTTTAGCTTCTTACGATAACGGAGATGGAGATTGGACTAATGACTATGGAGTAACTATTATTACAGATAACATCTTAGTAGATTCGGGAAGTACAATTAATGCAGATTCTTCAGGTTATGCAACTGCAAGAGGACCAGGAGCCGCAGGTGGATCTGCTCACGGAGGTTTAGGCGGAGGCGGAGGTACTGCATACGATTCTGTATACGAACCAAGTCAAATGGGTTCTGGAAGCAGTGGCCCATTGGCAGCTGGAGGAGCAATTAAATTAACAGTTTCTGGTTTAACACAAATTGAAGGAACTATTACTGCTAATGGTGCAGGAGGATCTGGATGTCATCAAGGAGGAGCTTCGGGAGGTTCTATTTGGATTAATACAAACGTTCTAAAAGGAGCTGGAGTATTTAGAACAAATGGAGGAAATGGAGTTTGTAATGCAGGTGGTGGAGCTGGAGGAAGAATTGCAATTTATTACACAACCAATGGAGACGGTTTGGGTGGTGGAAATCCTTTTGCACTAACAAGCCAAACAAACATTCAATCACATGGAGGTCCAGGAGACTGGTGTGGTCTTGCTTGTAATGCTGGAGCTGGAACAATTTATGTAGAACATAAAGGTGTAGATATTTCACATCAAGGAAGATTATATGTAGATAATGCTAACTCGGTTGCAAGTGCTGCAGTATTACCACAATCAGATTATGTATTTAGCGAAATAAAATTAACAAGATACGGAAATTTAACAATTTTAGGTGATTCAAGTACTTTAAGTATTAGTGATGGAACAGCTCTTACCGGAGACTCTACTAAACCAAATTTAACAGTAGAAGGAACATTTTTAGCTCCACAAGTACTAAATATAAATGGAGTTGATGTTGGAGTTAAAGGAGAAATAAATTTGGGTGGTAATAATGGAACAAGTACATTAACAATTGGAGATATATCTGCTGCGGGTCTAACTTTATATGCATACACTTGGGCACATACAAATGGAAGTTATACTTTTGGAGATGTAACAGTTGGAGGAAATGGATCGATTAAAATGGTCGGATATGATAATGGTGATGGAGATTATACAAATGATTTTGGAATAGATTTTTATGCTGCTAATTTATTAGTTCAAACTGGAGGTACAATAAATTCAGACCAACTTGGTTTTGGAACAGATAGAGGAAGAGGAACAGCTAATGGTGCAAGTTATGGTGGAATTGGAGGTTATGCAAGCGGATCAGCATATGGATCTGTTTATGAACCTCATGAGTTAGGATCGGGCGGAAGTGGCGGAGGTGTATATCCTGCGGGTGGTTCTATAAAACTTATTATTGCAGGTACAGCAGAAATTAATGGTAATCTATCCTCAAATGGAGGAAGTGGTTATGGTTGCCATGCAGGAGGAGCATCGGGAGGATCTGTTTGGGTAGAAACTGGTACATTAAAAGGTTCTGGAGTTATTTCTTCAAATGGAGGAAATGGTATTTGTGCTGGATCAGGAGCAAGTGGAGGTAGAATTGCACTTTACTACGGAACTAATGGAGATGGTTTGGGTGGCGATAATACTTTTGCATTAGCAGATAGAACACATGTACAAGCATTTGGTGGGGCTGGGAGTTGGTACGGTCCACCTTACAACGGAGGAGCTGGAACTGTTTATGTAGAACAAAGAGGTGTTGATGATTTGCATGCTGGAAGATTATATGTAGATAATGCAAACTCTACAGCCTATACTGCAACATTGATACCAGGAAATTATCTTTTTAAAGAAGTAAATTTACAAAGAAGTGGAAATTTAGAAATTCTTGGTGATGACAGCATTTTAACAATCACAGATGGAAATGATTTAACTGGAGATGCTACAAAACCAAATCTTAATATTTATGGAACGCTTGTAGGACCTTCTGTCTTAAATGTTGAAGGAGTTTCACTTTCAATATATGGAGAAATAACTTTGGGAAGTGATAATTCAATGAGCAGTATAACTATTGGTAATACTTTAGAGTCTAGTCTTCTCTTGTCTGCAAATACTTGGGCACATACAAATGGAGATTATACTTTTGGAGAGATTAATGTTGGATTTAAAGGTGTAGTGAATTTAAAAAGTTACGATAATGGAGATTCTGACTGGACAAACGATTACGGTGTAAATTTAATAGCAGATAATTTAACAATAGATTTAGGTGGAAGAGTTAGTGCAGATATTCAAGGATATGCAGTTAACAGAGGACCTGGAACAGGAAATGGTGCTGGTTACGGAGGTTATGGAGGTTATGGTTCAGCTCCCTATGGATCTGTTTATGTCCCTGCTCTATTGGGTTCTGGAGGAACATCACAATCTGGTGGAGGAGCAATTAAATTAACAATCTCTGGATTAATTTCTTTAAATGGAACTATATCTTCTGATGGTGGAAATGGAATTGGTTGTCATAACGGAGGTTCTTCTGGAGGATCTGTTTGGATTGATACTCAAAATATTAATGGTACAGGAACTATAACAAGCAATGGAGGAAGTGGAGTATGTGCAGGAGCAGGAGCATCTGGGGGAAGAATTGCAATTTACTATGACCAAAATGGTGATGGTTTAGGCGGTGGAAATCCTTTCGATTTTACAAGTTCATCTCATGTCCAAGCCTTTGGTGGTGTAGGAGATTGGAGTGGGGAAACTTTAAGAGGAGGAGCTGGAACAATATATATAGAACAAAACGCTGTTGATGGAGTACAAGAAGGCAGCTTGTATATAGATAATAATACACATTCCAACAGTTCTGCCGGATTAACTGTTGGAATTTATACTTTTAAAGAGATTAAACTTACAAGAGCAGGAAACCTTACTATACTGGGTAACTCGAGTGTATTAAATATAGCAGACTCTAATTCAATAACTGGCGATTCAACTAAACCAAATCTTACTATAGAAGGAACAGTAAATACACCAAATACATTAAATATAAGCGGTCTTACACTTTCAATTAAAGGTGAATTCAATCTTGGCGAAGATAATAATACTAGCAGCATAGTAGTTGGTGGGACTTACGCTGGTGGTTTAACACTATATGCTAATACATGGGCAAATAGCACTGGTGTTTATAATTTTGGAGATGTTAATGTGCTTGCAAATGGGACTATTACTCTTCCAGGTTACAATAATGGTGATAGTAATTGGACTAATGATAACGGTGTAAATATTCATGCAAATAATTTTATAGTTCAAACAGGCGGGTATATAAATGGTGATTACTTAGGTTATGGACAAAATATTGGTCCAGGAACGGGAAATGGTAGTAGTTACGGAGGTATTGGTGCAGGTTCTAGCATTGCTTACGGATCTGTTTATGAGCCAACTGATTTAGGAAGTGGTGGATATCATTTTGGAGGTGGTGCAATTAAACTTACAATAAATAATCTTCTACAAATAGATGGAACAATTAGTGTAAACGGAGAGGGTCCAAATGGTTGTCACCAGGGTGGTGGTACAGGAGGTTCTATCTATTTAGATACAAATATTCTTAAAGGCTTAGGCTTATTAAGATCTAATGGAGCTAATGGTTCATGCTCAGGAAATGGTGGAGCTGGAGGTAGAATTGCTGTTTACTTCGATCAAAATGGGGATGGATTAGGCGGTGATAATACTTTTGCAATTACAGACAGATCACATATACAAGCGTTCGGAGGACCTGCTGATTGGTGCGGAGTAGCTTGTAATGCAGGTGCAGGAACTGTTTATGTAGAACATAAAGGAGTTGATACTAATCATCAAGGTGCTTTATATATTGATAATGCAAACTCAGTAGCACAAGCAGCAGCATTAATTTCTGGATCTTATACTTTTAAAGAAATAAATCTAACCAGATATGGAAATCTTAATGTATTAGGGGATGGAAGTAGCCTAACAATTACAAATGGAAACCAACTAACTGGAGATTCGACTAAACCAAACTTAAATGTATATGGAACTTTTAATGCTCCTAGCAATTTAACAATAACAGGAGTAAATCTAGGAATAAATGGAGCAATTAATTTAGGAGGAGATAATTCTACTAGTCACTTAACAATAGGTGGGTCTGGTATTGGTTCTGTTACTTTAAATCCACGTACTTGGTCAATTACAGATGGTGTTTATAATCTTGGTGATATTACAGTTTCAAATAATGGAGTTTTAAATTTAAATAGTTATGATAGTGGAGATACAAATTGGACTAACGACTTTGGTGTAGATTTACATTTGAATAATTTATATGTTGAAGCAGGTGGTTATGTAAATGCAGATAAATTAGGATATGGATCCGCAAGAGGTCCTGGAGGTTTAGGAAATGGTGCCAGTTATGGTGGTATTGGTTATTCTTCTACAACACGATCATACGGTTCAATCACGAGACCAATAAGTTTAGGAAGTGGAGCTAATGTTGCAAACGGTGGAGGAGTTATTAATCTAACTGTAAATGACTCTGTAATTAATTATGGAACAATATCTTCTAATGGTGGATATGGTGTTTCAGGATGCCAAGCAGGATCAAGTGGAGGAAGTATTTTTATAGATGCTAATGCTGTTGGAGGAACTGGAGTTATTAGAGCAGATGGAGGAAATTCAAATTGTTATGGAAGTGGAGGTGGAGGAAGGATTGCAATATTATTTAATGAAAATGGAATTGGTGAAGCAGAGCCACTAGACTTTAATAATATTTCTTTAATACACACATTAGGCGGACTTGGAGGATGTGGAGTAAATTGTAATGGTGGCCCTGGAACTCTTTATTCAGAGAACAAAGCATTATTTGCAAGTGGAAATGGAGATTTAGTAATTGATAATAATGGAACTATTGGAGAAAACGGGATGGATTTTCTTCCTCAGGATTACAATTTCAATGATGTAAGAATTGGAGCAAACGTAAAAGTTCTTATCAAAGGAGATTTAAATACAACTTCAGAAGGGCATGCTTATCCAGCAAATATTGTGCCAGGTGATGCAGTATCTGGACTAACAGCATTAGGTCTTTGGCATTTAGATGAATTATATGGGACAGGAAACTATTTAACGGACGCATCTGGTAACGGAAGAAATCTTTCAATATCAGGGGGTACAAATACAACTGGTTTTCTTGGTAATGCGAAGAATTTAAATTTAAATGGAAATGGATTATCAGTTCCATCTCCAATTATACTACCTTCAAATTGGTCAATTAGCACATGGTTAAAATTCCCATTACCAACAAGTCTTGATGGATGGAGAACTGTTACATCTCATTTAGGAGGAGGTCAGCATCAAATAATTATTGATGTAAGTGGAAATCTAGGTAGTTATAATTCTGCTTGGTATCCAAGTGGTTACAATACTTCTGGTCTATCAACAGGATGGCATAATATAGTTGCTTCAGAAAATGCAGGTACAACTTCTTTTTTCGTAGATGGTAATTTGGTAGGAAGTATTGCAACTAATGCAGGTACAGATATCTCTTCATTATGTAATTATGCAGCAGCAGGTCAACAACAATGCGGAGCAATGGACGAAACAGCAATATTTGGGAGAGCTTTAAGTGGAAGTGAGATTGCTACACTTTTCTCATACTACCAATCACACCAAGCTGATTTTAATTCTCAATATAATGATGCCATAGCTAATGTAGTTGGAAGAGGTGTTGTGTTCAATTTAACTGGAGGATTTACATTAAGTGCAGGTGCAATATTAGATGGTAAATTACAAGGATTTTCTTCATCAACAGGTGCAGGTGCAGGTGGAACAGGTCTTGGATTAAGTGGAGGCGGAGGCGGAGGATATGGCGGTGCAGGAGGATCGGGTCAATCTGATGGAAGTAATCCATCACCATTAGGAGGTAGTTCTTATGGAAGTCAAAGAACTCCATTGAACTTAGGATCAGGAGGCGGAGCATCTGGAGTAGGAACAGTTGGAGGATTTGGAGGAGGAGCAATCGCAATTAGAGCAAGATATGGAGATGTTAACTTAGCAAGTGGGTCTTCTATTGATATGAGCGGAGAAACGGGTCATATATCTTCACCTGGCGGAGGCGGAGGAGCAGGAGGTTCGATATTAATAGAAGGTGCAACTTGTAATTTAGACGGGACATTAAATGCAAGTGGTGGAAATGGAGGAAATTCAACATTTGATGGAGGAGGAGGAGGAGGAGGAAGAGTTTCTATACTCTACTCTGTTGGACCTTGTGACTTAGGCGGAACATTAAATGTGGCTGAGGGTTCATCTGTTCAAGCACAAAGTGGTCAGGTTGGAACATCGCCAGCTGTAACAAGTATTCCTGCAGTCCCAACTATTAAACAACAATTCGAATCTGATGCAAGTACAATAATTCCTGCAGGCGGAAGTACAACTCAAGATGAAGTTGTACTAAAAGCAAATGTTTCAGATCCTGGAGCAACAGTAATGTCACCTAAACATCTAAGAGCAGAATTTGAAATTGTTCCGTTCACAGATGAATTTACAGCATCTTCTTTAAGTAATGATTTTGGAGATTTAACAGGTGCATCTATTGAATACACAGATTTAACATATACAGGAGGAGCTCCAGTTATTGCACAAGTTCCTGTTAATGGTTTAGTGAAAGGGGAATCTTATAAATGGAGAACAAGAATAGTAAATACAGATGATAGTATTGCAAGTGATTGGATTAATTTTAGTAACTCTTCAAGTGTCGCAGCATTTAGAGTTAGTTCTGTAAATTCTGTAGAAGCTTCAGTAAATCCAACAACCGTAACTGCTGGTGAACCAATAACAATAACTGTAACTGCAAAAGATTCATTTGGAAATCCAGATTCATCTTACACAGGTACTATTCACTTTTCATCAAATTCACCTTCGGCAATATTACCTGCAGATTATCAATTCTCTGGTTCTGATAATGGAGTGCATGTATTTACAGATGGGATAATATTCATTGAAGATGGAAGTTTTACTATAACAATTACAGATACATCGAATGGCAGTTTAACTTACACAACATCAAGTCCAATAACTGTAAACCCTGCTGATGTACCTGAAGATCCAGGAACACCAGTTTCGACTCCAGTATTAACACCAGATGATTATTGTACTACTAATCCAACAGCACTAACTTGTTTAGCAGATGTCCAGATTTCAAATGTAGAATTTAAAAAAATAAATGAAACTACAGTTGAAATTTGTTGGACTACAAATGTTCCTTCAAAAGGATCTGTAGATTACGGTTTAGCTAGTAATGGAATATATACCGACTCTACTCCTGTTGAAGATTCATATTCAACTAGTCATTGTATTACAATCGATAATTTGGAGGCAGGTCAAACATATATATTCAGAGTAAATTCTGTTGCAGAGAGTTCTAAAAGTTCGAGAAGTGTTTATGCTTATTCTTTAGAAAAAGGTGAAACTGTTGGAGTAGTAGAAACAACAGACTTTATCTCATTAGAAGAAAGACCATATGCATTTAATTCTAATGGTCAAGCACTATTAAAGTATTTAACTATTGAGGATGCAACATGTAAAGTTGATTATGGATTAGAGGCAAACGATCTTCCATTTTCATCAGAATTCTCAGATGGTACTAATCATTCAAGTGTAATAGATTTAAATAATGCGGATGGAGTAAGAGATATTTACTTTAAAGTTATTTGTTCTTCCAATATTACAAATGAAACTTATAATGTGACTGGAATAATTCCAGTATCACAATATAAACCATATTTATTAGTAGCAGCAGATTCTACAACACAAGATATATCTCAAATATTTGCAAATATATTCTCACCAACATTATTAACTCTATCTTTTGGATTATTACTATTATTAAACTTGCTAGTATATCCAAGATTAATATTATTTTTCTTAGCTTTATTGAGAGATCCAGTTAGATTAGCTCCATGGGGAATCGTTCATGATGTTGTTACAAAAACACCAATCCCATTTGCGACAGTAAGAATTTATTCTGTAAATGGTAATATTAAAACATTTATAAAGGAAAAGATTACAAATCTAAATGGAAAGTATGGTTTACCAGTAAATAAGGGAGTCTATGCAATAGAAGTATTACATCCAGAATACGAAACTTATAAAACAGAAATAACATTAGATAAAGAACAAAACATTGCAAAAGATATTGGTCTACAACCAAAGGGAAGTAAAGTAATTGAAAAGAAGTCTGGTGCAAAAGCTATTATTCAAAAGTCGTTAAGGAAAATAAATACTATAATAGTAGTTAGTGGATTCGTAATCTCTATAATATCTGTAATAATTAGTGCTACGCTGTTGAATATAGTATTACTAGGAATTTATATTATTCAGTTTGGTGCATTTTACTTCTTAGGTAAGAATCCTAGAAACTGGGGTTATTTGTTTGATTCTAAAGGGAAACAAAGAGTTAAAGGAGGATTTATAAGAGTTTACAGTATTAAAGAAGGAAGGCAATTAGATGTTCAAATGTCGGATGAGTCTGGAAGATTTGGATTTGATTTAGAAGAAGGAACTTATGGAGTTGCAGCTAATGTTCCAGGATTCCAATTTCCATCAACGAGTGCATCTGGGGCCTATATTAAAAATAAAGATGGATCAGAGTATATTCAAATTAGCATTCAAAAAGGGGAAGCATTAAATGAAGGAATTCCATTAGATAAATCTAATGAATCAGAAAACCCTATTGAGGGATTTGGCAGCTAGCCCTTTGCCAATCATTTCAAAATGATATATTATTAAAACACTATTAAGATTTTAAACTTTTTTTATGCCATTAGAAACAAGATTAGACCAGCAAAGAGTCTCACCGTTTATCCAAAAAGAATCTGTTAAGATGTCAAAACCATCATCACCTATGAATTGGTCTAAATACATACCAAGCATGAAATTAACAATGTTTTTAATGTTTGTTTTTCAGGTTATTTTGGTAATTTTAGTATTAAATCCACCAAATTTATTGAATCAATTGAATGTTGTTAATATTGTAAACGACGCAAGCAAGCAAGCTAATTTACCACCGACAGAAGTTCCTGTAGTAGCAGTTATTGGAGATAACAAATTGTTGCCAAATGTAGAAGATATTAAAAAACAAAATCAATTTGCAGCAGAAGTATATAAGGATGCTCAAAATGGTGACTATGTTTTAGCCTATTCTTCAAAAATGGTTATTTATAGATCTGCAGAGAAAAAATTAATTTACGAAGGAGATACACCATCTACAAAACAAAAAGCATTACAGGACCAAGCATCAACTGCAATTTCTGAAAAAGCTAAGGAAGAGAATTTATTAGCAGCAGATTCTACAGAATCAGCAGCTCTATCTGTAGTAGTAGATGAAACTAAAGTTAAAGAAAGTGATCCTATTTTCTATGCTAATGCACAAAAAGACGATATTATTGCTACATATCAAACAGCTAAATTAATAGTAATCTATAGACCGGCTACAAAATCTATTATAAATTCTGGAACATATAGTACTATAGTTCAATAAAAAGGATCGCGAAACTTTGTCGCGCGAGTCCGCGATATTAACCCCTCTACCGATAAATCGGCATCTCCCCTTAAAATAAGGGGAGAGCTACTTTAAGATTTCTTTTCTTCACAAATTTTTAAGAGTAATATATAAAAGATAATAACCAAAGGTTATGATAATAAACTCTTTATGAAAAAGTTTGCGTTTCGATTTGATCTATTTATACTCGTACTCTTAGTATTTGGACTAATCTTTTCGTTAGCTAATTTCTTTACTGACTCTGCACAAACACTCATTTCAATTGTTATTAATCTTATAGCTTTAATCCCTCTAATTATTAGCATTGTAAATGCTATTAGAAGAAAAAAAATAACTGTGGATTTATTGGCAGGAATTGCACTTATACTATCGTTATTAAATAAAGAGTTTACATCTTCTCTCTTTATTAACTTAATGCTTACTACAGCAAGATTAGTTGATGGTTATACAGAGAAGAAAACAAATGATTCTATTAAAAGTTTATTAAAACTAAAACCTCAAAAAGTAAAGATTAGAACTAAAGATGGAGTTCAAATAATAAAAATTGATAATTTAAGAGTGGGTGATATTGTAAAAGTGGAGTTAGGAGAAAGAATTCCAATTGATGGAAGAATTTTAAAAGGACATGCATCTTTAGATTTATCTTCATTAACTGGAGAATCTTTACCTGTTGAAAAGAAAGAGGGTGAGGAAGTTCTGAGCTCTTCATTATTAACATCTGGTTCTATAGAAGTATTAGCTCTAAAGGTAGGTAAGGACGCGGCTTTAGAAAAGATAATACAATTAGTAAATGATTCTCAAAATAATAAACCAGAAATAACTCAAAAATCAGATAAATTTGCTGAGATATACATTATATTAAGCTTTATTATCACAATCACACTTTACTTAATTACACAGAATCTTAATTTTGTTCTTTCAATAATCCTCGTAATCTGTGCAGATGATATTGCTGTAGCAATACCATTGGCATTTGTTGGAGGTACTAGGGCAGCTTCAAAACTAGGAATTGTAATTAAAGGAGGTAAATACTTAGAGGCAATTGGCGAAGTTAAAACTTTGGTAGTAGATAAAACAGGAACTTTAACAACAGGCAAATTAAAAGTTAATGAAATATTTTCTAAAGAAAAAGATATTTTAGAAATTGTTTACTCTATTACACAAAGCTCTACTCATCCAGTTTCTAGAGCCATTGCAGATTATGCTCATGAAAAGAAAGCTAGGTCTATTGATCCTATTGATCTGGAAGAAATTGAAGGTCAAGGGATTGAGAGTATTGTTGGGAAAGAAAAGTATTATCTTGGGAGAGAAGATTTTATTCTTAAACATATAAGAGTTATTAATAAAGAATTTTATGAGTATATTAAAGAAAAAAGGGAGCAAGGGTTCAATCTTTCTATTGTTTCAGATTCGAAAAAAGTAATTGCAGTAATATCTTTAAGTGATAAGATAAAACCTTTTACGAAAAAGATAATTGAACACTTAAATACTTTAGGAATTTCTAAGATAGTAATGTTAACTGGAGATAATGAAAAAATCGCACAGACTGTTTCTGAAGAAACTGGAATTAAAGAATACCATGCAAATCTTTTTCCAGAAGATAAAACAAAACGATTACAGAAGTTATTAAATACTAATAGCAAAACAGCAATGATCGGTGATGGTGTAAATGATGCAGCATCTTTGAGCTTAGCTGATATTGGAATCTCAATGGGTGCAATGGGATCTGACGCTGCGATTGATGCTTCTGATATAATTTTAATTGATGATAAATTATCTAAGGTTACAGATGCTATTGAGCTTTCTAGGTTTGTAATAAACGTAGCTAAACAAGATTATATAATTTGGATTTTAGTTAATCTAGTGGGACTTGGGCTCGTTTTTGGTGGATTATTAACTCCAAGTGGAGCAGCATTCTATAACTTTATCACAGACTTCTTGCCACTTCTTAATTCTCTTCGAACATTCTTCTGGAAGAAGAAACCGCATTCAAATGTTTAGTTATTCGTACTTTCCAATATTTTGATAATAGTATTGAGAATTCTTATACCACTCTCTATCACTATACTGACTTAAACATGCTTGTGATAAATCCTCTAGCTTCTCTATTTTGCATCCTTCCGGAAGTTGAGTTCCATCTGTAAAAAAAGGACTTGTATTAGAAAGTTTATCTACAAATGTAAATCTATTATTGCTGTTATTATAAATAAACACTGAAACATTGTCTCCAAATTCTCCTGAATGTGCTAAGTAATAATCTTTATCTCTATTTATATTTTTACCTTTAACAAAAAATGGCCATGGTGTTATTGAGTAGGTAGCAACTTTAAATATATCGCCAGTATCCCAATCCCGGAGTAGACATTTCTTACCTGTGTCATTGACAAATTCTACTGTATCTCTACCACAATCTGGATATGTTTTATTAACTTCACTTTTTATACTTGAGCTTGAGATATATACGTTATTCAAACTGTCTTTGTTTAAGTTCAGGTTTACACTATAAAAAAACATTTCTACTCCAGACCTAAGTGTTACATTAACGTCGTAGTTTAGTTCAGAATTCTTTACTATACTATAATATTGAATATCGTCTGTGTTTGAGTATGTTTGTCTAATTTGGTTCTCACTTCTTCCTTGTGATCCCAATGTATATACCTCGGCATAATCTTTCCTTTGAAGTGCAGAATAAAAGTTCTGTATAGTTGTAAAGTACTCATCATTACCCCACGATAAATCTTGAATTTTAATAGGAGGAAAATCAGGGTAGCTAGTAGTTACAGGTGCATAATCTAGAGCTGGGAAGGAAGCCACATAACTAGTGACATTGCTAATAGGTTTGCCCTCATTTTGAGTTATATTATTACTTTTAGTAATTAAATATATAGAAATCGTTGCAACTATTAATACAATTGTTACGGAGATAGTAACTACTCTTTTTTTCATAAATATAAATTAATTAATAGATAATCTTACATTACTACCAGATAAAAATGTAGAGTTTGGTAAAAGAGAGATTGTCTGACTCGCGCTACAATTATATGAATTCCCATTTCCAATATTCAAATTAGATAATATAATGTTTGAACCAGCACATGAGCTTTCTCTACTTACATATGTTCCAGCAGGCATGGCATTTTGTTTTCTTACATCTAATTCGTATCCATTAGTATTAAAGTAAGGCGTAGAGTCTACATGTCCAGAATCACTAGCAGTAGTGGAAATTGTAATATGGACATGCACTGCCACATCGTAATTTTGATATCCCAGTAAAGTATTACTATCAACTCTAGTACTTGTGGATACTGCTAAATTCTTAACGTGCCAGTAATTAGAATACAGTCCGTCATCATTCTTTATTATTAAACCACTCCCCCCAATCCAATTTACAGTTCCATTTGTAACAGCGTATATAGGATTGCTATTATTGACCTGTCCATTTATCCATCCACCATTCTGAGTTGACCAAATATCAATGCCATTATGAAAGTTTGGATAATAAGTACCGTTTGCGTCTGTATGTGGACTTGAATAGGAAATGGTGTCTCCAAATCTGTACCCCACATATCCATCTGATGGCCAAGAATAAGCATTTAAATGGATACCATTAATATTAATGACTATAAATAAAAGTACAACTATTCTTATTAATTTTTTCATATTGATAAATTAAATTTAGAATTAATTCGTATATTCAAATCCCTCATTTCTTTAGGAACTTTATTTATATTAAGAGACTCATATTTCTTTTTAAGATTGTGATTAGTTTTAAATTCTTTTACGATTTTTAAATATAAATTATAGACATCTGATTTATCTAGATTCTCTGAGTTAATAACTGTATGAACTATCCAAAGTGTTTTGTTTAAAATTATAGAAGCAAAAATTTCGTATTCATTCTCATACAAATTGTAGGTTCTTAAAGTAATAGTTCTGTCTCCTATTTTAAAATCCTTTTGGTTTAATATTTCTGCTACCCCATGATTTTCTAAAATAAACTCGTTAAGCAGGCTGGCTGTATTAGTTTCAGTTTGAATGTTAATAGGAACTAAATCAATTTCAGAATCATTAAACTTAAGAGTGAAAGAGTTTTTAGAATAGAAATTACCAGAATAATTCTCAAGTTTATATACACTGCTAAGCTGTGGTATTACTAATTCTGTTTCAATCGAATAACTCACTGGCACAGAAACTGGTGTCGTTACTCCTCTACTTTCATCAATCTCAGACAAAGCAAATGTAGATATGGGAATAACTAATAGTAGTAGTATTACGAGCATTGTCTTTTTCATATATTATGTTTAAAATATATTCTAAATTAGTATTTTAAATATAACCTAATTTAGAATTCCAAACAATATTCTTTTTTGAAACTTTTCTTTAGGATTTACTAAATAAACTTATACATAAATACATACAATCAAGCATTGTATCCAGATACAAATTCTGGGAAAATACATGAATTACTATTAAAAACCTCCTATGAAAAAGAAATATACAATTATTGGATCAGTTGTTGTGGGAGTCTTAGTTGCGTTTGTAGCTGCAGTGCTCCTACTTACTAAGAAAGTTCCAGACGCTACAGATCCTATACTTAGCGCACCAGTTGCATTTAACCCAGATAAAGTCACCTTAGATTTTGCATCAGATTTAAAAGCTGCATTTGCTCGAGCTGTAGATAAAACAAACTTACCAGAAACAAGTATTTCTATGGCAGATGCTTACGTGGGTAACGATACTCGGAATAATAAAACAGATTATTCTACAAACTTAGACACACAAAAACAATTTTATATTGCCAGTGTTATTAAACCACTTTATGTAAGTGCAATTATAGATATATTAAAAATTACAGATATTAATTATAAAGTTCCATTTAAATTTGTAGATGCAGATAAAACTTTCCATAAAATATCTGAAGAGCTTTCAGAGTATATTTCTTATAAGTATCAAACAGATAGTTTGTTAGTTGATAAGATAGTTCCAATTTTAGAAGAAGCTGGAGTTAGTACAAAAGAAGATATCTATACTGAACTAACAACGAATCCTAAAATTGTAGGATATGAATTTACTCTTGAAGATATTTTAAAATATACTCTTGGCCCTTCTAGTAATTGGGGGCTTTCGATATTAAGAAATCACTTTTCGTTGAAGCAGTCTTTAGATGAAGAAAGCGGAGCGAATGCAGTTGAAACTTACTTAAATAACTATTTAAAGAAAAATAATTTTACAGGTAATTTAATTGTAAATTTATCTACGAAATCTATAAGTCAAAAAACTTTTAATACAGATAATTTCTTTGAGATTGAATATCTATTTCAAGCATTTTTTGAGAATAAATTTAATTTAAACACTAAAGTATTTGAATTAATGAAAGTTTCTATGGAAGATGTTTCGTCAGACGCACAAAAGGAAAATCGAAGACATGAGATTAAATCTATGGCTAAAAATGTTTTTGGAGATAATGTCGCAGTTATTTTGGAAAAATCGGGTTACATTGGTCTAGATTTTGAAGCAGCGCCAGGTCTGAATACTCTTAATGGGTGGGATAAATTAACTGCTCAAGATGGAAAAAGAATTGTATTTTTTGATGCAAGTGCGTTCTCAAGAATATATTTAAAAAATGGTTTCTTTATTCATTTTAATTATTCTATCGCAGCTCCGTTTTATATATCTTTAGATCCAGCATACGAAGAATTAAACGATGATTATTTAGTAAATAAAGATAGTATTAACGATGCCTTACAAACCGAGATTAAGCCTGTATTAACTAAGTATAAAGAGTACATAAAATTTTTAAACTAGTAATAAAGTAATAAATATATATAATAAATTTATATTAACTTTTTGTATGAAAAAAAATCTTTTATTTACGATATTCTTGCTTATTGGCGGAACTATCTTCTTATTCTCATCTCAAATTGGTAAAGATTTAATTACTTTAAAAGCAGATATAGTTACTATTACACAGCCACAAAGTAGCCATGGTTATCGATTTATTCCAATTAATTTCTCTCAATCTGCGGCTGTGTCTCCGGGGTCTTTGGAAATGGTTTTTTTACAAGTACCACTTGGAACTGATTACCATATATTTATAAATGAAGCATATGCAAATCCTCTAGTAGGGAGTATTGATGCTACTAATATTTTAGCAAGTCCATTTGTAAGCCCTTCAAGTTCTGCAAGTATTCCAGATGATTATTACAATGTAACTATTAGATGGAAAAGAGCATCAGATTCTGGGAATGAATCTCTAGCATTGTCAGCCGTAATTATTGATACAACAACTCTCCCCGGGATTATAGATGAGCCACAAACTGGAGGAAGTTATACTACAGCTTTACCAATTAGTATTTACCTTCCAGATCCACCCACCCCAGGAAGTGTAAGAGTAGTGTTTCATAATAATAATACAGGAGCAAATACCACTTTAGGTATTATAGATAACCCTCCAGGAACATTTTTCTTTATTAATCCAAGAAATATAGTTGTGGCTTCCCCAGTTACATCAACTTCTGCAACATCTATGGAAGGTGGAAATTATAATATGACACTTTCATATCAAGATGATTTCGGTAACCCAACAAGCAGTGTAACTGAATCGAACTTTACAATTGTAGGTGCAGCTGTTTCACCTCCACC
>JBDSRX010000059.1:0-12679 GCA_039929105.1 Candidatus Dojkabacteria bacterium | reverse complement strand
AATAAAGCAGTCTTTGCTAAAGACTCAGATTATATCTTTTACAGTGTCCTAAGTTCAACAAATTCAAGTGATCTAGGAATTTGGAAATTAAAGCTTTCTAGAAATTTATTAAACCTAACAGAAAATAAACCTACAAAAGTCTTAAGTTTAGATCTAAAAAAAGCGACTCTTCTAACAACTGCAGATTACGAAATTAAAGTTAGTAAAGATAATTCTAGATTTCTAATTTACTCTCCAATTCTCAAAATAATAGAAGTATACGATGCAAATACTGGAAGCCAAATTATTATAAATAATGCATTAATTTCTTTCCCTTCGAATGTAGATTGGTTTAACGGATCTTCATCTTTAGTATTATTAGTAAATAACTTAGTGTATGAATATGAGATTGGATCTAAGCAATTAACTATAGTAACTTTCGATACAACAATTACACCTACTTATTTTGTAGCAGCCGGAAGAATTATTTATTTTAACAGGCAAGATAGTAAGTATTATGCATACAAAAATAAGTCCTCAATAGAATTAGAACTATTTACTAAAAGTTTATCAAGCATTGTACCTGCACAAATTTTCACACCAGAGAGTACAGAAGAGGTTATTTCAGTTTTAAGCGGAGATAAGACGCTATATTTTTTTGACGAACCAAAATCGTTCCAAGCAGCGTTTACAGAGGTAGATGCAGTCTTAAATGTAAACAGCACTTTAACTCAATATGTATTAGTAAAAGGTGACGATCTTTATTCTTTATACTTAGAACCAACTGTTGATAATAAAGCTTACACTCCAACATTAAGTAAACTAAATACTAAAAAAACAGATATTCTTTATTCTAATATCTTAGAGAATTCTAGTAGTATTGCTTTCATTAAAAAGCTTGAGACTGGAAAGAACACTCTTACTGTTATGGATAAAGATGGAGAGAATCAACAAAACTTCTTTAACGACGAAAGGCTTGGAGTTAATCCAATAGCAATTAGTCCAAATGGAAGTGAGTTGTATTTAATCTTGAATGAGAAATCTGGTACATCAGTTGTTCAGGATTTGTATAAGTTGATATTGTTTAAATAACCACACAGCGGAAACAGCCTTAAATCTTAGCGAGCATTGCGAGCTTTAGATTTTGGTTGGCAGAGCCCATCGTTAATTTATTCTCTAGTCTTATTTGTAGCTTTGCTCATCTGTGAAGTCATTGCGAGGAGTTGTAGACAGAGCCTGTCCTGAGCGAAGTCGAAGGATGGCAATCCCATAAGACTTAAACTTAAGTATTCTCTATTCGTACTTTTAATAACTAAAAAGTACTGCAAAAAGTTCTGAGTAATTAATAAGTCGCAAGCAATAAACCTGGAAGTGCGCCATTAATTACTCAGACTCATCGTAAGCTTCAGGAATATTGTCAGTGCACTTTTAATTAAATAAAGAAATCCAAAGTTTAATTAGCTTTGGATTTCTTAATTCGAATTTTGATATTCAATTATGATAGTAGACCTTCTTTTTCTCCTTGCTCGTCTCTCATATCTACAACAGATCCTTTTACAACTTTCTTTTCAGAAAATTCAGTATCTAATTTTGTTAGTAAACTCATTACTTCTTCTGGAGTAGATGCAAAATACATAGAATCTAATTCTTGTTGGCTTAAAGCGAAGCTATTTTTTAAAGTATTTAATCTATCTTTCCAAGCACTTCCAAATAGTATTACAGGTTTGTGAGTCCCAAAGTACATAGATTGTGAATTCAATAAAAGAATAACTTGAGACAAACTATTTAAACCAGATGTTTCTGGAACAATAAATACAGTTGCTTCTTTATATAAATATTTAATTCTATCTAAAACAGTAGAAAATGTAATTTTTGTTAAATTTTCTAGAGGTACATCTAAAGTAGTTTCGTCTGAATATTTACTAAAGAATGGTTTTAAATATGCTGCAGTAACCTTATTGGAAGTCCCAGATAATCCAGAAATTACATCCATTCCATAACCTTTATTTGAGTCTATATAAAGTTCAGCATCCATATTTTTAAACATTTCAGCTAAAGACTTAACTTTTTTACTTAAACTTGAATTTACACTTTGAGTATTTAAACTAATAAATGCAATTTTGTTCAACACAGTTAGAGAAGATTTTACAATCTCTTGTTTGTTTATTTCTACATTAGGTTTTACTTCTTCCAAAGGAGTTTCTTCAATTATTGGTGTTGTTACAGTCTCAATTACTGGAGAAGGTATTACAGGTGCTTCTTCAGACATAATATCTGCTGGAATTGTTTCTACAAAAGGAGCTTCAGCAGCTTGTAACGGAACTTCAGTTTGAGGAATTTCAACTGGCAAAGATGGTGCTTCTACAACAGGTTCAGGGACTACTTCAGCAAAAGGCTCTGTAACAACTTCAGCTGGGGTTATTGTTTTTTGTGATTCATCGGATACTGGATTCTCTGCTGCAGATCCTATTTCAATAATATCCCCATTCTTAGATTCATCTAAAGCTGGAATAGATACCTCTGGCACTGGTGCTTGAATAGTTACACCTGGAATATTTGTTTCGAGTGAAGGTTGTTGCGCAGGAGCTTGTATTGGTTCAATTTCTGGTAGTGCTTCAATCGGTGCAGTTTCTGGTACTACTTCATCTTGAGTTGCTTGCGCTAATACTTCTGCTGAAACAGGATTATTTGTATAAGAGTATAATGGCTGTGGAGCAGTATCTACAGCAATCAATGGTGCTGCAGTTTGTACATCGTCTGTATGGTTTACTTGTCTTACACCATTATCTAGTACCGAAACAACATGATTTTCAGGGGTATCGTTTGTAGAATTAGACAATGATGGTAATGGTTCTGTAGAATAGTTTAATTGTGGTTGTAATCCATTTGCTTCTGGTAAAACTGTAGTACCTAATTGATTATTGTCAGTTCCGGGCATTGGATATTGTAGATCTTTATAACTTTTTTGTACCTGTGTTGCAGGAGGATTTGTTTGAGCTGTATAACCTTGTGCTGGTGGTGGATTAACAACTAAACCACCTTGTGATGGAGTAGGTGTTGCTGCAGGTTTACTTGATAGGAAATCTAAAAGACCCATAAATTTTGGTATAACTTATTTAAATAATACAAGTTATAGAATACAGAAAGTTGACAACTTATGCAAATTTCTAAGTTATTTTGGAAAATTTATAGTATCTTCGAGATGTGTTATTAGGTCATCAAAGTCATCGCCTTCAATTCCATGTAATAATGCACCATTCTCTAAAGTATCAAATTCAGAAAACATACAATTTACGCAATGGAATTCGTAGTCATTTTGTAAAATGTCTACTAGAACCGGATATGTTTCTATCAAGGTAGTAATGCCTATATTAGGATCAATTTTTAATTTTTTTACTTTGTTATTTTTGTCCATAAATCTTCCATTTTCTTTTTAACATCATTAGGATTATCTTTAGATACAACTCCTATATTTACCTTACTCCAGTCGTATATTTCATTTGCCAGTTCAATTGCTTGCTTAAATTCAAATTCGGAAGTTATTTTTAAATAACTTTCTAAATTCAAATCATAGTTATGTTCATCCTTTTCATCTTCAATATAGTTAATCCAAGCAGCAGCAGCATTAGGATTATCTAATCTCATTGGTTGAGTATCCACCGTTCTTTGTTTTTTTAATTTAAATACTTCGTCTGATATCTCACCAGCTTTAATAGAATTAATTCCTTTATAAATTTCTGTTAGAATTACCTCTAAATTCTCTGGATTAAATGAAGTTTCAATTACTGCGTATGCTCTGTTATACATGCTTCCTGTCCAAGCACCTACTCCATAAACCAATCCTAATTCTTCTCTTAATTTCTTCCATAAAACAGATTGGAAGTATTGTGAGGTAGCTGTAACATCTTCAATATAGTCCATTAATATTCTTTTTACAGTTCCTGTACTTGCAAAATCAGTCCCAGGAAAACTTAAAGTTAAATAATATTGGTCTAAATCTAATTTCTGTTTTGTATGGATTTTAAACCCAGAATATTCTGGAAAATCTTTCATAAACTTTCTTTCAGATTTTTTGGACGTTCTATCTTTTATTTCATCATAAAAGTACTTATTTAAAGAAGCCTCAATCTTATCAAATTCAAAGTTACCCACAATATATACTTCCATATTGTCCGGAGTATATCTTTCTTCAAAGTATTTCTTTAAATCTTCACTTTTAAAGGAGTCTAAAGTATCTTTAAATCCAATAATGTCGTATGCATAAGTATTTTCAGCATTTTCAAATCTATTTTCCACTATATTTCTAAATACGTGGTGATCTACTGAGTCTTCGTATCTTTTCATTTCGTCTAGAACAATTGTTCTTTCTTTTTTAATTCCTTCTTCGGAAATTATTGGGTGCAAACTAACCTGTGATATATAGTAAAGTCCTTCATCAAAATATTTACTAGGAAATGTTCCATAGTAGGTAGTTTCTTCATAATTAGTTGAGGCATTAGAAGTAGCAGAAATAGAATTTCTAAATCTATCTAATTCTTCCCAATCTTTAAAATCTCTTGTTCCATCGAATGTTACATGTTCTAAAAGATGTGAAATACCAGATTTTTTTCTATCTTCGTCTAAAGAGCCAGTCTGTACTTCCACAGAAATATTAATAGAATGTATTTCATTTCGTTGGTAAAGTATGCATTTAACCCCATTTGGTAGGATTATTTTTTTGTAATCTAAGTTTAGATTTTCAGCCATATTATTTATTGGTTAGGAATTATTATCATTAACCACAAATTATATTACATCTTAGCAAGTTTAGTCTAATTGTTTGTAGAGTATTAGAATCTTTACTATAATAATGACAATCTGCACTTAAACTAACCATGTCTATCAAATTTAATAAATACTTATTGAAGGTAAAGTCCTTCTTAATAATAATCCCTGTATTAGCGATAACAGCAGTTGGTGTATATGCTTTTATCCAATATATAAGATTTGATCCTAATTCCATTCAATTTGCGACAGCTTCTATAAAAGTTTACGATAAAAACTCTACATTACTTTGGGAAGTATCCAAAGATAATGCTGTAAAAACAACTCCAATTAAAATTAAAAATGTTCCATCCAATTGTGTTAATGGAATTATTGCAGTTGAAGATAGATATTTTTGGAATAATATTGGTGTAGATCTAAATGGAATTGGTAGATTAGGCATTTCTATATTTTCTGGAGAATTTGCAGGTGGTGGAAGTACTATTACACAACAGCTAATAAAAGTAGCTAATGAAAGAATCTATTCTAGAAATCCAGTAGATAAATTAAACGAGATTGTTACAGCAATAAAACTAAACATGGCGCTTTCTAAATCTGAAATTTTAGAAATGTATTTAAACAATGTCTTCTTCGGAGATTTAAATTACGGAATAGAAAGTGCTTCTCAGGATTACTTTAAAAAATCTGCTAAAGATTTAAATCTTGCCCAATGTTCATATTTAGCAGGAATTCCTCAATGGCCTGGAGTTTTAAATCCATATGGAAATCAAGCTTTGGCAAAAGAGAGGCAAAAGGTTGTATTAGAGGCAATGGTTAGAGATGGTTATATTAGCCATGAAGAATCCGATACCGCCTTTAATGAGGATTTGGCTTTCAATTTAACACCACCAGAAGTAAAAGCTCCTCATTTTGTTCAGTTTTTATCTGATCTAATTCTTAAAAAAATAACTTCAACACCTAATTTTCATACAATCAATGATCTTGAACTAGGTAAAAGTGCAGAAATTTATTCGACATACGATTACGAACTTCATAAAAAAGCATTAGAAATATCGCAAAATACTATTAATTCATTAAAAGAGAGAAGTGTTAATAATGCTTCCATTGTTATTTTAGATAAAAGTAACAATTTACTAACAATGATAGGAAGTACGAATTATTTTGACGATAGTATTAATGGGAAATTTAATAGTGCATTAGGATTTAGACAACCTGGAACTTCAATAATGCCATATATCTATTCTTATGCATTTAGTAAAGACAAAACTCCAGAAACATCATATTCAAATTTATCATTCACTACACCAATATATAGGGGGGATAAGCAAGAAATTATTGAAATAAAAAATTTTGACGATTATCAATCACCTACAGAAACATTATTTAATGCTTTAACTCAAAGATATGTAATACCTTCTGTAGAATTAACTTCGAAAATAGGAGAGGAAAAAGTATCAGCTGCTTTTAATGAATTTGATATTTTAAATATTGAAAATAGACCAAAATGTTCTATTGCTTCGGTAGTAGAAGGTTGTGAAAAAGATCTATTAGATATGACATATTTCTATTCTGTTTTAAAAAATAATGGATTAATAATTCCAATTAATACAATTAATTCTGTTAGAAGATTTGATGAAGATGGAAAGCTCTTAACTCAAGCACCTTCTACAGAATCAAATATTAAGATTGGTATGGAAATTGTAAATAGTATTTTATCGCTTAATAGCTCAGGTTGGAAAGTTTACAATGGAGATACTAGTAACTTTAAAGACACATTTACATTTGGATTTAACGAAAACTTTACTATTGGTGTTTGGACAGGAAATACTAAAGGAGATCCAAGTTCTAATGTTAAAGCGTCCGAATCCTCAGAAGTAATATTTAACCAATTGTCAGAATATCTAAATAGTTTAAAATAAAAGTATGATAAATATAAACACTTATGGAACAGCAAATGTATTCTCATGGACAAAAGAATACTTACTTTCAGTTTTAATGAATGGGAAAAACCCAATATTAAAGGATCCTTTACTAATTAATGCCTTTCGAACTATAGATAGAAAGGATTTTGTTCCAGAAAAACACGCTAATTTAGCTTATGGTGATTACGAAGTAGATATTGGGTATAGTGAGAAATTAAATAAACCAACTATAATTGCACAGATGCTTTCATATTTAGCTCCAAAATATGGAGGTAAGTATTTGGATATTGGAACAGGAACAGGTTATACAGCTGCATTATTAGGATTCTGTGCTGGAGATAGTGGAAAGATTTTTTCTATAGAAAGAGTACAATGGATTTATGAAAATGCAAGATTAGATCTAAAAAAATATCCAATAATTAAGAATGTAGAACTATTATATAGAGATGGAGGAGATGGACTAATACAAAAAGCACCGTTTGACGGAATTCATATTGCCTTTGCTGACGATCAAATTGCTAATAGTTTAAAGATGCAATTAAAAACTGATGGTGGAGTACTTGTACATCCAACAAGGGATAACAATTTGAAGATTATAAAACGTAACGGAGTAGATCAGTTTAGTGAGGAATTAATTACAGGATTTATTTTCGACAAATCTAAAGCAGGTACAGCTTAGTTGCCTAGTTCAGTTAAAATTATATCTTTTAAATCTTGTAAAGATATATTAGATTTAACTTCAAATTGACTACTTGTTGGAATTATTAATGTTGGGGTTGAATCTGCAGAAATTTCTCTTAATAAGCTTCTATCGCTATCTAAATCAAATTCATAAACTTTGTAATCACTATGTTCTTTTAAAAAATCTTTTAATTCAATAGTAAGTAGATTACAGTTACTACACCATGGAGAAGTTACAAAGCCTAACGTTTTAGGTGTTGTTAGAATTTCACTAATAGTTTGATCTTCGAATGTTGTTAACTTCACGTAGTTGGGAATATCAGACGTATCGGCAGAAACATTAATTACTTCTAATTTAAACTTTCCAGTTAGTATAAAAAACGCAACTCCAAAAAGCACAATCAAGACCAAATACATTGGAAGCTTATTAACTACTTTCGGAACCCTTTTCATCTACAATAAATAAAAAATTTAGCATCTCTAGATTATCAGCTAGTGAACGAAATGTCAATTATACTGAATTTGCGTAGTTGTATTATAATTAGTGTATGAACAAGCTGGATATAGAAAACTACAATTTGGAACTAACTTTATTAGGAGGGCAATCTTTTACTTGGAACAAGGTTAATGAAATTTATCTTGGCACTCATAGAGATTGTGCAATTGCAATTAAAGAAGAAAATAATTCGATTCTTTGGCAAACCTATCCTGTAAATAACAATAACGAACTAATAGAAGAATACTTAAATATATACTTCGATTACAATGCTTCATTAAAAGAAATTCTTAAAGACAAACATATTATTGCTGCTTCTAAACAAAATAATGGAGTTAGATTATTAAACCAAGATTTCGAAACAGTTTTAATGAACTTTATTCTTAGTTCACACAAAAGTGTAAAAGGAGTAAGGAAACTTGTTAAAGACATTAGTAAAAAATATGGAAACTCTATTAAAAGCGAATACGGAGAATCCTATACATTCCCAAGTGCAAAAGCTATAGCTTTACTCTCAGAAAATGATTTAAGAGATATAGGAGCCGGTTTTAGAGCACCTTATTTAAAAGCAGCAGCTGAAAAGTTAGTAACAGATAAGAAACTAATAAAAGACTTAGGAAATAAAACAACTTCAGAATTAAAAGAGTATTTAACTTCATTTAAAGGAATTGGTAATAAGATAGCTGACTGTATACTTGTCTTTGGATTAGGTAGATTAGATATAACACCATTGGATATTTGGGCAAAAAGAGTTTTAATAGAATTTTATGCTTTAAGTCCTAAATTAAACTATTTAGAAATGAGTACTTGGTATACAAACTACTTTGGAAAAAATACTGCAATTGCTGGTCAAATTTTGTTTGAATACATTAGAAACCTTCCCAAACCTAAACAGAAAAAGTAAATGAGAATATTTGTAAAAAAAGGGTTTTAGCTATATAATCTCTTAGTGCTGGTTAATTATCTTGGATATTAATTGGTGGCAATATTAAATATTATGTAAAGGAGGGAAAAATTTGCGACATCGATTCTTGTGAAGAATCAAAATATATTTATAAAATTAAAATAAAATTTAATGGACAATTCAAACAAAACATTATTTATAAAGAACTTAGCTTACACACTAACTGAGGATTCTTTAAAAGAGCTAATCGTTGCAGAATTTACTGCAGCACAAGAAGCTGGAACAGTTGATCATATGATTAACATTGCAGCAGACGAAGAAAAGAACAAAGCAGTATTTATCTTAAAAGATAGAAACTACATCAATAGAGAAGGAGTAAATGTTCCAAGATCAAAGGGAATGGCATTTGTAACTCTAGAGAATCCAGATGACTTAGACAAAGCAATCGAGATCCTAAACGGAAAAGAATTCGAAGGAAGAGCAATTGTTGTTGAAAAGAAAAGAGAATTCACTGGAGAGAGACCAACTGGAGACAGAGGTTCATTCAGAGGAAACAGAGGCGGAGGAAACTTCGGCGGAAGTAGAGACGGTGGAAATGGAGGAAATTGGGAGAGAAGAGCACCAAGAGAAGAATCTAATGAAGAAGAATACGCTTAATTAGCGTTGCATAGAAGGGAGGGTAAAACCTCCCTTTTTTGTTTTAAAAAACCTCAGTGTAATGTACAATCTTCTTAGTTGTAAACCAATTTATGAGAAAAGATTTAGGAAACTTCATTTTTATTCCTGCAATATATTCAGCAGGTATTACCTTAGCAATATACGCTGCTATTCAAGAGCTTCATAAATTTAATAATAGTTCACAATTTTTCGTATTTTCTGCAGCAATTATCACCATTATCATTTCTGAAATTATTATTAATTACATAGCTAGAAGTAAGACAGTTGTACTTAATATGGATTTTAGTGATGACATAAACGAGTTATCACATCTATTTAATAAAATTATCCTTCCATTAGGTTTATACATTTCTATTATTGGCTTTGGATACTATAATCTTTCATCTAATATTCTAACTATAATTCTAATATTAACATTCGTACTATTTTTTGTGCTTTTTGTAAACATTAGATCTTTTTTTAAGAATTCTTTAGATTTAGAAAGTAAGACCCATTTTGTTTACGATTTCTTTAAATTTATTATTTTCTTTTTAGGTGGGGATGTAATTGTTAATTACTCCCAAGGAAATGTTCAACAAGTATTTGGTGGAGTGCTTGCATTATCAGCTATCTTGCATCTTTTATTATTAATAAGACAAAAGTTTGCGTTTAATAGACATTATATCTTAGCAATTATTGGGTCAATTATTATTGCAGAAAGCGCTAGTCTTTTAGTTGCTGCAAATAAATATAATCAATTACAGATCTCGCTTTGCATTATTTTCATTTTCTATCTCTCACTTGCTATAATACAACATGCTATTAATAGGACATTAACTAGAAGCGTTCTTTTTGAATATTTGTTAGTTTTGTTGATTGCTCTGAGTATTCTTTTAGGAGTCTCTTAAGAATTACGAATTAAGAGTGACGAATGACAAATAGAATAAGATTAATTATTTTTCATTCGTAATTCGTCATTCTTAATTATACTGCGGGATCGTCTAGTCCCTTCTACAAGCTCAGGGTAAAGTCCGGACAACAGTGAAAAGTTAGTTAATAAAATTGCAGGATCGTCTAGTGGTAGGACAATGACCTCTGGAGTCATTTACCTAGGTTCGAATCCTAGTCCTGCAATTTTATTAGGGAACTTAGTCTACCGGAGCCTGTCCTGAGCGAAGTCGAAAGGATTCGAATCCTAGTCCCGCAAGTTTAAATACTTCAAATGTCTAAAAATACTCATTCAAATAAATATAAAAAAACAGAAGATATAGTTCCATTTACTTCAGAAGCGGAGCTAGATTTCCATATTTTGGATAAATTTGATCCTTACGATGTTGAATCTATGCTGAATACATTTCTAGAAGATTGTTATTTATCAAAATTAGAAAATGTAATAATAATTGTTGGCAAAGGCTTTGTAGTTAGACCTTTTGTTCAAAAAATTCTCAAATCTCATAAGTTAGTAAACGAATTTAAACAAGCAAGTTATTTTAATGGCCAAAGTGGCGCATTCGAAGTTAAAATTAAGACAATATAATATTTGAATTTAAAATAGTAAATATGAGTCCAAAGTTTAAATGGAATCTAGAAGCACTTTACAAAGACATTCATGACTCCAAAATTGAAGAAGATAAACAAAAATATCAAGTAGTAATTGAATCTTTTTCAAAAAAATGGAGTGAAGATCAACAATATCTTTCTAGTGAAGAGAAATTAAAAGAAGCATTAGACGAATATAACTTGATAATTGAAGACTATGCTTATGGAGGTAAGCCTGGAATCTATATCTTTTTACAAAGCTCTCTGCACGAAGATAACGATGAAATTAGAGGTGTTTATGGTAAATATGTAAACTTTATACAAGAGAATTCTAATAAAATATTATTCTTCACAAATAGACTTGCCAAAGTAGATAAAAAACAACAAGAAGTATTTTTAAATTCTAAATTACTTTCTATTTATCACACATTGCTTAGAAGATTGTTTGATAAGAGTAAACATATACTTTCAGAACCAGAAGAAAAGATTCTAAACTTAACAAGTAAACCTAGTTATTCCAATTGGATTGATATGACTTCTAGCTTATTAACTAAATCTAGTGGTGTAATAATTAATGAAGAAGGAAAGAAAGAAAAGAAGACCTTTATGGAGTTGGCAAGTTTAGTGGATTCAAATAATGAGAAAACAAGAATGTCTGCTGCTAAAGAATTTTCAAGAATTAATGAGCAATATGCAGAAATTGCAACATTCGAAATTAATTCCATATTCGAAGCAAAAAAGGTTGAAGATAAATTAAGAGGTTTTACTAGACCAGACGAATCTAGCATTGTTGGTGATGATGTTACATTAGAGTTTGTTGATAACCTTATTGAAGGAGTGAGCAATGGATTCAATATTCCTCAAAGATTTTATGAATTAAAAGCTAAATTATTAAAAAAAGATAAATTAAAGTATTTTGAAAGAAATTTAAGTATAGGTAATAATGAGAAAACATACACTTCCGAAGAAGCCGTTGAATTAGTTTCAAAGGTTTTAGGAGATCTAGACCACTCATTCTCAGATTTTTTTGATGAAATGTTAGAGGATGGAAATGTAGATTTCTTCCCTTCAATAGGTAAGTCTGGAGGAGCTTTTTGTATGTCTAGTTTTAAAAGTGGACCAATATATGTGTTATTAAATCATACAAATAGATTACAAGATGTATTAACTTTCGCGCATGAAATGGGACATGCAATTCATTATAAGTATGCCAAGAAGCAAATAGGTACATATTTTGGTGCATCACTAGCAACTGCTGAGGTTGCAAGTACATTCATGGAAGATTTTGTTTTAGAAGAACTAGTAAAAGAAGCTAATGACGAACAAAAGTTAAGTATTATTATGATGAAATTGAATGATGATGTTTCTACAATATTTAGACAAGTTGCTTGCTATAAATTTGAGAAAGATTTACATGATGCTTTTGCAAAAAGTGGCTTTTTATCAAAGGATGATATTGGAGCTATTTTTAAGAAAAATATGACAGCTTATATTGGAAGTTCTGTAGATTTTGAAAAAACAAATGAGAATTGGTGGGTTTATTGGAGCCATATTAGAAGATTTTTTTATGTGTATTCTTATGCTAGTGGATTATTAATTTCTAAAGCACTTCAACATGAATATAAACAAGATAAAAAGTTTATTGAGAAAGTAAAAAGTTTCTTTGCTGCAGGTGATTCTGACTCTCCAGATGAAATATTCAAATCTATAGGAATAGATACATCTAGTATTGAATTT
>JBDSRX010000058.1:0-3700 GCA_039929105.1 Candidatus Dojkabacteria bacterium | reverse complement strand
GAATATGGTGACAAATGGTATAATCATGACATATTAAAAATCAAAAATGAAAGAATTAATAACAGATTTCTTAGATCCTAAATGGGATTTAGTGTCTATAGATCAAATAGCACCAAAAACAGAAGAAAAAGTAGAAATTATGAAAGACAACTTTACTTCTGCATCTGATATGTATTTTCAACAGATATTAACTATTTGTAAACATAATAAAGAGTTTAATAAATACTGGTCAGTTATTTGGCATGATGTTAGAAACCAATTTAATCAAATATCTGGTAATTTAGAATTAGCTTTTTATGGTATAAACTCTAAAAATGGTATCGCAATTTTTGATATTATTAAATCAGAAATAAAAGCACTTAGAGGTGTAGTCCATATCCTCGATAAGGAATATGAAAATCCGAATTCCAAGTTTACATTTTCTGAACTATTAGACAGTGTATTTATACCTAATTGTATACTAGGACTAAAAGGAAAAACTGATGTTGAGTTTGATATTTCAGTTCTTTTTAGTATTAGAACAATGATATTAAATGCGAAGGGAAAATCATCAAAAGTTGCGCCTTCAAAAGTAATAATCGAACCATCGGTAAATGAAAAGGACACTGCATTCAAAATTTTTGATAATGCAACACCTACATGGCCAAAGTCTGAGATTGCTCATTGGGCTGCCTCATATACAAAAGGTTGGGAGGCCTTTAAAGAAGTTACAGAGGCTACAAACGGAGGAGGAAGCATTATTGCTTACACACAGGGTCAAAAGGCTAGATTGAATGGTAATACTAGTGTGATGGATGCAAATAGCCTTCTCAGATATATCGATGGAAAAATTGATGGTACAGACGAAGAATTTAAGTATGTTGAGCTTGTATATCCTAAAGTATATTCTCAAATTGAAAAAGGATTACTCAAAGAAAAAGAAGCATAAATTCTAATTCATCTGTCACCCAAAATTTGCGATAATACATTGTATTATCGCTTTTTTTATACTTTTTATTTAGCTAATATGTACACTATTAAAAAAGATATTTCTAAATTCTCATACTTAAATATTAAAGACATTGAAAACAAGGTTGTAATAATTAGATCTTGTTTAAATGTTGCTGTAGATAAAGATGGAGTAATGACAGACTCCACTAGATTCTACGAATCGCTCCCTTTAATTAAAGATTTAGCTTCAAAAGCTAAAAAAGTAATAGTAATGGCACATTTGGGTAGACCTGAAAAGAAAGAAAAAGCGTTGAGCTTTTGGAATATAGCTGAGATATTAACAACAGAATTTGAAGAAGATAGAGTAGAAGTAAAACTAGTAGATACAATTAAAGATGCAAAAGCTTCCAAAGCTAAAGTTATACTTTTAGATAATATTAGATTCTTCCCTGCAGAAGAAAGTAAAGATTTAGATGTAAGAATGAAATTTGCTAAAGAACTAGCCTCTACTGCAGATGTATTTGTTAACGATGCGTTTGCTGATTACAGAGAATCTGCGTCCACTTACGATATAGCAACCTTATTACCAAGTTACTTAGGACCGGTATTTATTAAAGAAGTACAATCTCTCTCTAAGTTTACAGCACCTGTAAGTCCATTTGTAGCAGTATTAGGAGGAGCAAAGCTATCTGAGAAACTAGATGCATTGAATGCATTAGTTGAAATTGCAGATAAAGTAATTGTCGGTGGAGCAATGGCCTATACATTAATGAAAGCAAAGGGAATTGAAACAGGAAAATCTCTTATTGAAAACGATAAGTTAGATGTAGCAAAAGAAATTATTTTTAAATATGAACACAAATTATTACTTCCAGTGGACCATTTAGTTGCTCAAGAATTTAAAGCTAAAGCACCATACGAATATACACAAACAGAAGTAATCCCAGAGCAATCTATTGCGATAGATATTGGATGGAATTCTATTAGAAAATTTAAAACAGAATTATCTAACGCAAAATCAATACTTTGGAATGGACCAATGGGAGTTTTTGAATGGATTCACTCAAGTGTTGGTACAAAAGAAGTTGGAAGTGCTATTGCATCCAACCAAGATGCTTTTACTTTAGCCGGTGGAGGAGATTCTATTGCAGCAATTAATCAGTTTAATCTAAAAGGATTTGACCATATTTCAACTGGTGGAGGAGCGATGCTTGCTTTCTTAGCTTATAATAAATTCCCTACTTTAGATGTAATTGTAAAATAATGGTTGATACACTTTTTGAAAAATTAGCAGCAGAAGAACAAGTAGCTAGAGAACACGATACTAAGCCTATTAATGGTGAGACTCTTCCTTATACTCCCGAAGGTCAAGTTGATGTTGAAGCTCTAAAGTTAAACTACCTGGATGATTTTATTGGTAGGTATAATACATTTTTAGATCCCAAAGCAGCAAAGCTAGAGGTTGTAGGTAGATTAATTTCAATTGCTATGGGGGGTAGAGATAGTTTTATAAATAATGTAAAAGAAGACATAGACGATCAAGGGAGTAAATTCGATAGGCTTTTGTATTATCTTTTTGAAAAATTTATTTCAAAAATAGACACCAATATAAAAGTTTTAGACCCAAGAACATTAGATTCAGTTTTCGTAATATATCAAGAATTAGTGGAAGAGTTAAAAGATGTAAGAATACATAGAAGTATTGAAACTTGGCCACATATACTTAAGCCTGGCGAAGTTATAGAAGATTTCTAAGAAAAGACCCTTTAGAGTCTTTTCTTAAAATCTTAATTTTATTCTCCAAAATACACTCCTAATTTCTTAGCAGTTTGGAACATCAAATCATCCTCGGTAACTTTCTTTAATTTATCAACAGCCTTCTCTATTGGTATTGTTGTCATTTTCCCATTAACATATGCAACCATAGTTCCAAATTTTTTTTCAATTACTGCATCCATTGCAGCAACTCCATAGCTTTTAGCTAAAGTTCTATCTTCTGCATTTGGTGTCCCACCTCTTTGAGTATGTCCTAAAACAACATTTCTCATTTCGAATTCTCCTGGAGCCATTTCAGTAATTCTTTGCATAATTTGATCCGAAATCCCTCCTAATCTTGCTTCTGGCTTCCCATCAACATTTTCTTTTGTAGCAATCTTTTCATTTTTTGCTTTAGCACCTTCGCTAACAACAACAACAGAATAATTTCTTCCTATTTTTTTTCTCCAACCTAAATATCTAACTAAACCTTCATAGCTAAATTCAATTTCTGGGATTAGAATTACATCTGCTCCCCCAGCTAAACCTGCGTATAAAGGAATCCAACCTACATGTCTTCCCATCGTTTCTACGAACATAACTCTATCGTGAGAAACAGCAGTTGTGTGCACTCTGTCTAATGCTTCCACTCCAATATCAACGGCAGTACTAAATCCAAAAGTCATATCTACACCGTCTAAATCGTTATCTATTGTTTTTGGAACTCCAACTATTTTCACTCCTACTTTTTCTAATTGCATTGCACCACTTAAAGTCCCGTCTCCGCCAATAACAATAAGAGTATCAATTTTTAAAGTTTCTAAGTTCTTTTTTGCAAGATTTAAAATTTCATCTGAGATTGTATTTGCATCTCCAGCGTCTCCACCTTTTCCAGCAAATCTACCTTTATTAACAGAATGTAGTATTGTTCCTCCTAAGTGACTAATTCCTCTAATTTGCTCCATCCCCAACTCAATGTATTCCATATCCAAAATACCTTCCCAACCTTTAATAA
>JBDSRX010000057.1:0-2660 GCA_039929105.1 Candidatus Dojkabacteria bacterium | reverse complement strand
ACTGGAACAGCAAACAACGATACAATATTCCAAAATCTTTATGGAGATGGAACTCCTTACCCTTACTTAAGAGCAGTAAACGATGCATCTGTAGCTGCAAATACTTACTACACATACTGGCAAGCAAGGACAAACCAAGTTAACTACGATGGAATTAAGAATATGCTTTTGTATAATGCAGGAACAAATTACTATGACTCCTCGACTAAATCGTATTTAAATTCTATAATCTCAGATATCGGTGGAAGTATTACTTCAATTAGTTTTGAAAGAGATCCTTCACAAAGAGTAAAGAAGGTTTGGTTCACTGGACCTAATGGACAATCAAGGCCTCTAGGAGGATGGTGGTTTAAAAATCTTTGGAACTCTTGGGCATCGGATATGGGAACATATGATTATATTTATAGTCAAACAATTTACATAGAAGCACCTTAATGTCAGATATAACTCAAGCAAAACAAGCAGTTAGAGGAACAATCCACGAAGAAATGGATAGAATTGTCCCTCAGCAAAAAGGGTGGTCTTTTAGTAGTATCCAACTTAAACCTTTAGCTAAGTTCGATGGACAAAATCCCGATGAAAGAATTTATATTCTTGCTAGAAGACATTGGTTAAAAAATATTGGTTGGATAATTTCAACAGTTTTCTATTCTTTAATTCCAATCTTGTTTGCTATTGTATTTAATATTTTTAGTCCACAGCTTCCTCAATTCAGTTTAAAACTCTATATAGTAATTATCCTTGCATATTACTCATTTGTTTTTACAAACGCATTTAAGAACTTTATAGACTGGTACTTTGATACTTATATAGTTACTAACGAGAGAGTATTAGACTTTAATCTAAAAACTTTCTCTTCTTATTCTGTTGATGAAATTCCTTTAGAGAACATCGAGAGTGTTAGGCAAGACTCCGCTGGTGTTTTATCAAGTTTTTTCAACTATGGGAAAGTAGATATAGCTACAGAAAGAGAGACTGGTGTAATACACTTTTTCTATATATCTAATCCTACACGTGTGAGAGATATTATTTCAGACTTAGCAAGAATTGCTAGAACTTTTAGAGATGGGAATTGACTTTAACTCTTCTGTTGTAACATTAATAAGAATAGCGGCAATAATATTCGCTTTAGTCCATTTGCTATCTGGATTTGTTCTAGTAAGACAAATGCTTAGAATGAATAATATTATTAAAACACCAAACAAAGGATTCTTAAACTTTGTATCAATAATCTACTTATTGGTTTTGGTGGGAGTGCTTGTTTTTATAATTCTTCTTCCAGCTTAAAAAAAAAGACTTCTAATTACCCATTTTTGAAGATATACTGTATTCGCACACATATTTTTTGTACCAGATTTTAATGAACATAAAAGCCGAATACCTAATAGGTAAACAAAAAGAGAATGAATGGTCAGGAGTCTATGGATATAGACCAGACGATGCCAATTCTAACTCAGAAATGTTTGTAGCAGTAAGAATAGCAGTTGAGAAAGACGAATACAGCTTAGAGAATATAGCAAAAATACTTCTTGATGAACTTCAAGGTACATACTTTAATCCAAAAAAAGAATTCGAAGATAACATTGAAAAATTAGAAGACTCAGTTTGGAAAATGAAGTCCAAAATGGAGTATGTTCTATCTAGAGAACCTAGTCTTTCTGAGGAGGGTTTGGACATAGAAATGGCAATCTCAGTTGTCGAAGATGATATTGTTTATCTTGCAGTAATAGGAGAGAGTAGAATCTTTATTAAAAGAGGAAATAAGTTTGTAGAATTATCTAAAGGATTGGTAGATGCAAACAATATGGGGTTCTTTAAAACAGGGAGTATTGAATTAAAAGAAGATGATAGATTATGTTTAGGAACTTCAAAATCAAACGATAAAGGAGATTATATAATCCAAGAAACATTAGAAGAATTAAATATTTCTAAACTTAAAGATTTAGAAGTCGTAACAGGTTCAGCAATATTAATTATTGCAGATGAATCTTTAACTTGGGCAGTTGCTCAGTCCGAATTACCAAAAGAAGAGCATGCAGATATTGATCCAGAAATGGTTCAAGAAGAAGCTTCAGACGAACCTAAAGTACCTTCAAAATCTTTAGATCATTTAATACAAGAAGATGAAGAGCCAGTACTAGAAGAAGCAGAAATGTCAGATCAAGATGCTGCAGAAGGAATGCCTTTAACTCCAGAAGGAGAAGTTATTTCTGAAGAAGGAGCAATACCAGAAACTCAATTAAATAAATATTTAGCTAAGGCTAAAGAATTAGGGCTAATGTTTAAAGTTAAATCCTCTGCATTGGTTTCACAAGGTCTTACAAAAGTTAAGACAATGAGAGGTGGAGATTCTGTTCAATCTAACCATGAAACATACACAATCGAAGATGAGGAAGAAGGAGGTGAGAGAAAAAACTTCACTAGCTATGTATTAGATGAGGATGAAGAAAACACCACAGTAGTTCGAGAAGAGACGAGAATGTCCAACTTAGCTAATAAAGCTAATGTAGCTAAAAATAGAGCATCAGCTACATTTCAAAATAAAATCTTACCAGCATTAAAAAGAAATAACTCAACATTTGCAGTCATATTAAAAAATATTGGTGCAAAACTAAAAGTGGTTTTAGACCAATTGGTTGGAATATTTAAAGAAGAAATTA
>JBDSRX010000056.1:0-5228 GCA_039929105.1 Candidatus Dojkabacteria bacterium | reverse complement strand
TGTAATAATTCTAAAATTACATCCGGTTAGATTGCCAAATCTTAAGTTAAGTAATATAAAAAGGAAAGGAATAAAAAATGTTCTATTTATTTATCCACATCCTGATGACGAAGTAATGTCGGCTGGTGGATTAATATGCAAGATGTCCAGAGATCCAGAACTTAATGTTTTTGTTGTGGATATTACAAAAGGAGAGAGGGGTGATGAAATTATGAAGGTAACTCCAAAAGTTTTAGGTGCAATTAGAGAGCAAGAATATTACAAAGCATTATTTACAGTAGGAATTGGGAATGCAGAAATTTGGGATTTCCCTGATGGTTCTGTTCCAGCAAAAGTGAAGGAGCTAAAGAAAACTATTGAGAAATATATTGAAGAAAATAAAATTGATTTTGTAATTACTTACGAAAGATTTGGTATTTATGGTCATCAGGACCATGTTAATTTAAGTAAAGTTATTTACGAAATTTCTAAGGAAAATAAAAAATTGAAAGTTTTATATTCAACTATTTCTCCTCAAATCGCAAAGATGATAAATATAAAAGATGGTATAAAGGGTTTGGAATTAGAAGATTTTGAATCTAATGAAGTTCCAGAGATGAAACTCCCTATTTATAGTGAATTATTAACCAAATATAGAGCACTTAGAAAGTACAAATCTCAAAACCTATCGCAGAAATACCCGCTTTGGGTTACAATTCTTATGAGCCCGTACGAATACTATACTACTAAATACGCTCAAAGCACGAATAAAGAAATTCAAAGCTAAGTGCATCATACTTTTGGATTTCGATATTCGAATTTCGTTTTTTTAATTAATATATGCTTAAAATCTACAATACACTAGGAAAGCAAGTACAAGTATTCCAACCAATTGATGGAAAGAAAGTTGGTATGTATGCTTGCGGTCCAACTGTATATGATTATGCACATATTGGACATGGTAGAAAGTATGTAAACGACGATATTATTAAAAGATCTTTAAAATATCTTGGATACAAAGTTGACCATGTAATGAATATTACAGATGTTGGACATTTAGTTTCCGATGGAGATGAAGGTGAAGATAAGCTCGAAAAAGGAGCTACAAAGGCTGGTAAGACTGTTTGGGAAGTTGCAGAGTATTTCACACAGGACTTTGTAGAAATGCTCAACAAATTGCATATTGAGTTACCTACTCATATGCCTAAAGCTACGGATCATGTAAAAGAACAAGTTGAAATGGTTAAGGATTTATTTGAGAATGGATATGCTTACGATACAACCGAAGCTGTGTATTTTGATGTTTCTAAATTTCCTACTTATGGAGATCTTTTTGGGCAAAGAGTAGAGGATAAAGAAGTTGGTGTAAGAAGTGAAGTTAGAGTAGATGCAAATAAAAGAAATCCTGCTGACTTTGTTTTATGGTTTAAAAGAATTGGAAAATATAAAGATCATATTATGCATTGGGAAAGTCCATGGGGCGATGGATTTCCAGGATGGCATATTGAGTGTTCTGCAATGAGTATTAAATATTTAGGAGAACAATTTGATATTCACACAGGAGGTGAGGATCATATCTCTATTCATCATTCTAACGAAATTGCACAAAGTGAAGGTGCAACAGGAAAGCATCCATTTGTAAAATACTGGGTTCACCATGCATTCTTAAAAGTGAATGACCAAAAGATGAGTAAAAGTTTAGGAAATGGTTATAGATTAAAAGATCTAGAAGAATCTGGGTATTTACCTGTTCATTTAAGATACTTCTATCTAACTGCGCATTATAAAAAGACGCAAAACTTCACATTCGAAGCTTTAGACGCAGCAAGAAATGCATATGAAAAGTTGGTGAAATTTATTCAAACTTGGAGTACTGAAGCTCAAGACCAAAAATCTAATGATTTTAAAATTAATAAAGAATTAAAAGAGAAATTTATTGCTGCAATTGAAGATGACTTTAATACTCCAAATGCACTCGCTGTAGTTTTTGAGTTAACTAAAGCAGATATGCAATCTGACGATAAGCTTGGAACTCTTTTAGATTTCGATAGAGTATTAGGATTAGGACTTGAAGATGCATTAAACCAACCTAGAGAGAAAGCAATTCCCTTAGAAGCACAAATCCTTATTGAAGAAAGAAATATAGCGAGGTTAAATAAAGATTTTAAAAAAGCTGACCTTTTGAGAGATCAGCTTAAAAATGATTTCGATTTAGATGTGACGGATAAGAGATAAACTATTATGTGCTGGATCTTCTCGATCCACCTCTTGTGCCATAATTTGCGGAGCTACTAAGGGAATAAGCTGCTTGTCCTGGGAAAGCAATTTCGCCAAGTTTTTTTAGTACAATAATCTGAGCTTCAGATAGCCTTGTATTGTCATTTACTAGAGAATATATAGTTGGAATAAAACTTTCCATCCATGCTTGTGCATTATTAGCTAAAGTTCTTCTTTGAGAAGTTTTTAATCTAAAGTCTTGAATCGGTCTTTTAAATAGATCATTAATTATTACAAATCCAATATTTACATGTTTATCTATAGGGTTTTTTATCCCTGAGTAAATATACATTTTAACAAGTTCGAAAAGTGCTTCTGCATATTTCATCTCATCTTCACCATCGTAAATTATTCCAAAATGCTCTAAACAATCTAATGAACTTAAATTACTACTTGCAATGTTTTCTAGAGAAATACGAGGGAAGTAGGGTTTTTCTATTTTTTGAGTATCTCCTTCTACGTTATATTCTTCCATTAGTTCTTATAGTTAATTTGATATAAGTCTTCAATATATTCTTTTAATACTTCCATAAAGTAAGGATCTTGAAAGCTCTTCATTCTTAATAAGAGATCACGCAAATATTCTGCCTCTGAAAGAGTTATTTTTTTCCCATCCATTCTTCCAATTAAGTAATCTCGACCTGCTTGAGTTGTAACAAGCAAGGTAACATCACTTATTACTAGAGATGCTTTATGTCTTTCTGGAAATTCAGGTTGGTTCATATTATTTTAATTAACTTTGATCTTCAGGTCTATAAGCTCTTCCCATATTATTGTTCTGCTAAATTTGGATCGTATAACTCAGTATCCTCTTCATCATCTAAGACTTCAGGTAAATCTTTTGGTAAAGCAAAAAATATATCAGAATCAACCATTGAAACTAACTTTTCTAATATTTTTATTAATTCAATTCTTCTTTTTGCTATTTGTTCACCCATGGGTCTTTCAACTCTATTATTAGAATTAGCAGTTGCAAAAGTCCTTATAGCTAAACTAATTTTTGAATGAGGATAACCCATTTTTTCATTTTCATTTCTATGTGTTTTAATAATGTCAACAATTAACATAATCTTAAGGAGCATTTCATGGTTAAACCACTTAGTTTCATTCCCGCTTGTTTCTATATTAGGTCGTACAAATCCTTTCTCTCTAAATAGGTTTAACAGACCAGTAGTAAGGACAGGTTTTCCAGATATTTCGTAAGTGAAGTTACTAAACAAAGCAACTACTTGTTTAGAATTTAGCTGCGGGGGTAAAGAAAAAATATTTTCGGCATTTGGACGATTAGCAGCCTGTTGTTGAAAGCTTTCTGAGATTGTATGCATAAGCAAAATTAATAATAGTAATTTTGCTTAGAAGTATAGCAGAGAAATGGAGATATGTCACCGTTTTCCAATGACAGTAGATAGCCGCACTCCTACATTTTACAATATTCACATTCTGTACAAAGAGGATACTCTTCTGTGCCCAAAAACTCAAGGTTTCTTATTCTTTTCATCACGTCTGCAATTGTAACCTTAAGATCGGCAACATTCTGATCTGTAATTTCTAATGAAACTCTCTTAAACTGACCATTACTTGTAGGCTTTAAGAAATCAACCTCAGCTTGATCCACAACATATTTAGGAGACACTTGATTTGGTCTAAAACTCTCATCACATTCTGCTAGAAGCTTATAGAAAACTAATTGCCTAAATGTGTTTCCTGTTGAGTTTTTAGTATCTCCTCTTATTGCGTTTTCACTTTCTGGTGTTTTAGTTTTGTAATCCACAACTTTAATTTTCGTAACTTGTCCCATAGAATTTCTTTCTAATGGTTCCATTTTATCTATCTTTCCAGATAATGGAATTGCATCCATTCCTTCAAGTTCTAATAATAAATTTCTTCCATAAAATCCATACTCAACTTCAATTGGGGTTTGAAATGTACCTTTATAGAAGTTGTAATAGTTCTCGATAATATTTGTTCCCTCAGCTAAAACAGAATCATAATCATCTGGACTAAGTAATTCTCTTTCTAATTGCTGTTTAAATAAGAATTTTAAAAAGTTACTATCTTTTTCTTCTCCTTTAATTAAATTTCTATAGAAATGTTCTAAGGCAAAGTGCATAGCATTTCCTAATGCAATACTTTTATCTTTTGCTTTTGGAACTTTTATTAATCTATTAAATTTAAATTTTAAAGGACATTCAATATATTCGTTTAAGGCACTGGCACTGAGTTTAAATTTATCTATTATAGATCTTAAGTATTCTTCTTCTGTAACAGAATATGCAGAACCTATAGCAGGATTTAATAATGCTTTAGTAGACTCAATGTTAACTTCTTCGTACTTCTGAGTATTTATCTTTTCAATTAAAGCTGGATCTAGTTCTCCTAGAAATTGACTTGGCGAAACAGAAGTAGTGGAGTTTCCACTTGGATAGGATTTTGCATAAGTAATATAAAGATATTCTTTTGCTCTAGTTAAAGCTACAAAAAACAATCTTCTTTCATCTTCAATATCGTCTACCGGTTCTACTTCTTGATCTATATTTAAAATTAATTTTATTTTATTTTTATCTGAAGCTCCTCCCCATGTTTTGTCTGCGAATTTTATTATAAATACATGTTTAAATTCTAGACCTTTAGATTTATGTGCAGTTAGTAAATTAACTCCTCTCCGATTAATTTCTAATTCCTTTTCTCCAATTGAAATCTTTTCTTCTTCTAGAGTAGTAATGTCGTTTAAGAATTCAGTTAGAGTTAGTTTCTTATTAATTTTATTTAAATCTTTTACATAAGAAAAGAAAGAGTTTACAGAGTTAATTGTTTCGATTGAAGATAGTAGATTTGGTTCTTTAAATACCCAATCTATATATCCAGATTCACTTCCTAAAGTTTCTAAAAATTGAATTAGAGAAGCATTTATTGAATCTCCTTTCCATTTAGCTATACTTAATGCGAACTGCTTTAACTTTTCTTCGTCCTTT
>JBDSRX010000055.1:0-9756 GCA_039929105.1 Candidatus Dojkabacteria bacterium | reverse complement strand
GTGATCTCAATGTTTCTAGAAGAGGTTAGAAAAGGGTTGTTCTTACTGAGTATAATGTACCTTATGTTTAGTAAAGGTCTAAAAGTGACCAAACCAAGGTCGAAAGTAACTACTTTGAGGTTTACTTAATTAACTTCTTATATGTTTATTATTTTCAATATTTGTACTTTATTCTCTTTGAATATTTATTCAAAAGTTTAATTAAAGTTATAAAACGATAAACTTTGAAAAAAAACAGTGCCCACTACTCTATGTTTTACAGAAGTGATAAAAAGATACCTATAGTTTTCACAGCATTTCATGAAATATGTCCGAATTTATTTTATAATCATTTTGGAGATTATTTAATGTCCGAATGAATTTTTACTAAGAGGACTCCTCTACACTATCGCGCCATTGATTCCCCAAACTGAATTTGTAAATAATAGAAGAACAATTAATGTAGCTAAGAAGATATATTCAATCCAAATATTTTTACCAAGCTTAGGTCTGTTCTCTAAAGCTATATTTAAAAGAATATAGTAAATTACAGCTGCAGATAATATTGAGTAAGCACTTTGGATTGGCCAAATAGATAGAACAACTATCGCAAGAGCCATTGCCATAGTTACTCCTACCGCCTTTAATAGTATCTGCGTTGAACTGATACCTTTTAAGAACCATATTCCAGAGTAAGAGAAATAGAATATGAATGGAATTATATAAACTAATCTCATTCCAATTTGTAGATTTGCACCCAATATAAATACCATCATTAAGTAAGATGATATTAAAGAGAATATAAACTGCGTAGCTTTAGCAGCCTGCTCTAATGGCAAAGTAATCTGTAGAGAACCGTTGAGTATATTTGAGGTAAGAATTAACAAATAAGTTAATACTCCATATCCTATTGCTAAACCAGCTGAGAACAAAAGCTTATTTAAAGGATTACCAATTGTTAAAAGAATAGACAATGTAAGAATTAAGTAAGGCAAGATTGCAATACTTGGATACATACCGATAGTCACCAAAGCTGTCTTTCTAACGTTAAAGAATAAAACCCAAAGGTTTAGAATAAATAGAATTAAAATTATTAATACGCTGTTTGAAACTATATAAGAGAAGTTATCGTCATGGAAAGGAGTCTTATTTTGAGTGAAAGAAGAGATCTTATCTTCTGGCTTAACAATAAATTGATTTTTAGCAGACTCTGCATTAACACTATCTCTCGCTACAACTGAAACTGTATATTGCTTATTATTCTCTAGGTTTGAAATTAAAGTATTGTTGATTGCTCTATCAGTTACAATTGGGTCTTGTCCATCTACGTAAATTACATAAGCAACAACATCTTCTTCTCTGTTAAAGTCCCAAATTAAAGAAACTTCTTTATCTTTTTGAACAACTTGAATATTTTCAACAGCTCTAGGTGGAGTTACAAGTTCGTAAACATATTTATAAACTGGACTAACAATAAGAAATAACAAGCCTGCTGTAAACATTGCTGTTGCTACCGCTCTACCTCTTGTACCTAATCTACTGAAGAAAAACATATATCTTTAATTTAATTATTTGCTAATTATGAAATAACAAGCTTTGCTTATTATACCAATTTTATACTATAGTTTCTTGAAAGTTAAAAAGCTTCATTCCTCTGTCTGTAACCACTCTTCCCCTTGGCGTTCTTTTTAAAAAGCCTTTTTTAATTAAGAAAGGCTCGTAAACACTTTCTATAGTTTCTGCCTCTTCAGATAATGATATTGCTAAGGTTGTTAAACCCACTGGCTTATTACCAAAATCAAAAAGTATTATCTTAATAAGCTGCCTGTCTAAAGTATCTAATCCATCATCATCAACTTCCAACATCCCTAATGTCTCTTTTACAGAATCAACAGTAATACTTTCTTGTGACTTTACTATTGTCATATCTCTTACTCTTTTTAGAATTCTAATTGCAATTCTAGCAGTCATCCTAGATCTCTTAGCAATCTCTTTAGCAGCTTCAATACTGATTTTAACTCCTAGTTTTTGAGCTTTTTGAACTACTAATTCAGTTAGCTCTTCATCACTATAGAAATCTAATCTGAAGTTCATTCCAAATCTATCTCTTAAAGGAGAACTTAACATTGATAGCTTTGTTGTTGCTCCTATAACTGTAAATTCAGGAAGATCAATCCTTAAAGTTTTAGCATTTGGTCCTTTACCAATAATAATATCTAGAACTTTATCTTCCATTGCTGGGTAAAGCATCTCTTCTATTTGAGTTTTCAGCCTATGGATTTCGTCTATAAACAATATTGAATTTGGTTCTAAAGAAGTAAGAATTGCAGCTAAATCTCCAACTTTATCTAAAACTGATCCATTAGTAGTATAAATAGCAGTACCCATTTCCTTTGCTATTACATAAGCAAAACTTGTTTTCCCTAGGCCCGGAGGTCCGTGGAAGAGGACATGGTCGAGAGATTTTTTTCTCATTTTTGCGGACTCAATCATCATGGTTAAGTTCTTTTTTTCTAAAACTCTTCCAATAATTTCATCGAAGTTTGAAGGTCTTAAAGAAACTTCTAAGACTTCCTCACTCTCGTTAACTGGTTTTGTAGAAGTTATTAAACTTTTTTGATCCATTATAGCTTTTTAAGTAATTGCTTTATTATATCTTGCACTGAGTCAGATTCGGACATGTCCGAAACCTTAAGAACATCCATAATATCTTTCTCTTTGTAACCTAAAGTTATTAAGCCATCAATTGCTTCTGAAACATTTTTTGTAAATGTTGGTTTTTGTTCTTGCATTTGATTTGAAACTCCGCTAGACTGGAACTTATCTCCTACTTTATTCCTCAATTCCAAGATTATTTTTTCTGCTGTTTTCATACCTACACCGCTTACTTTCAATTTACTTGGATCTCCCATTAGAATTGCTTTAACAATCAGGTCTACTCCAACTTCGTAAATCATTATCTGTGCTGTCTTAGGACCTACTCCAGAGACTCCTAATAAAGTATCAAACATTTTATGTGAATTTAAATCTAAGAATCCCCAAAGACTTATATCATTCTCTCTTACTATCATCTGTGTGAAAATTTCTATCTCCATACCTTCTGAAAGCATAACTGAAGAGATTTTGGATATTGGCATATTTATAGCAAAAGCAATATTTCCATTCAAAACAGAGACTTTATTGTCCATTATGCTTAAAATTTTGCCTTTGATATATGAAATCATTTTTTTATCTTTAAATTATTATTACTATTTATATGACACACTGCCACAGCAATAGCATCGGCTGCATCGTCTGGCTTTGGAATATCCTTGAGTTTAAATATTAACTTAACCATCTTCTGTACTTGTAACTTATCAGCTCTTCCGTAACCTGTTACTGCAGTTTTAACTTGAAGCGGCGTATAATTATATATTGGAAGACCATATTTTTCACCTGCTAAAAGTATAACTCCTCTCACCATCCCTACTTTAATAATTGTTTTTTGATTTTTGAAAAAGAATAAATCCTCAACACTCATAGAAGTGGGCGAATATCGCTCTATTATCTCCTCCAGCCCCTTGAAAACTGTCATAAGTCGATATGCAATCTCTTCATCCTTATGTGTCGTAATTGCTCCATAATCAATTAATTTGAGCTCACCTTTATCTGTCTTATCAACGATTGACCAACCGCAAATTGCAAAACCTACATCTATTCCGAAAACTCTGTTCATAAGTAATATCAAATAACAAATTACCAATCACAAATCTTCAATTAAATGAAGCTTGAGATTCTGTTTGATAATTTGACATTTGTGATTTGTCATTTGGATTTAATTTATATTGGTCCAAGTATTTGTTACTTCTGGTGACTCTTCTATCTTCTCAATAAACTCACTCGCTCTTTCAATTTCTTCGTCTGAAAGTTCTATAAGATTTTTAGTCTGCATTATTAACTTAGCTTCTGTTATATTAGCACTCAAACTTTTAGCAATTTCTCCTATCTTACTATAGGCATCTCTAAAAAGTTCTCTTTGTACTAAGATTTCGATTATTGATTCTTCTTCATCTCTTGTTATATCTTCTATTCCATCTACATCTAAGAGTTTTTCTTCCAATTGGTTAGCATTTTCTTTGGATACTTCCACTTTAATATATCCTATTTCAGAAAATTGCCAAGATATAGATTTCTCTCCAGCCATTTTCCCTCCATTTTTATTTACCAAAGTTTTAATATCTGCAACTGTTCTATTAGGATTATCGCTTTCTGAATCTATTAAGATTCCAAACCCTCCTGGCCCGTATGCTTCGTATGTATTTTCATAAATCTTTTCTTGATCTGAAGCTATTCCTCCTTGACCTCGATTAATAGCACGCTCTACTCTATCATTTGTCATATTTGCATCTTTTGCTTTTTGGATAGCAAGTCTTAACATTGGGTTGAAATCGGGATCTGATGAACCTCCAACTTTTACTGCAACGATTATATCTTTAGACATCTTAGACAACACTGCTCCCTTCTTAGCGTCCACTAAGCCTTTTGTATGTTTTAACTTTGCCCATTTTGAGTGTCCTGACATAGAAATTTTTGTAAGTGAAGAATTATAAAACTTGTTACTTAATTAGCCAATACCAAAACGATATTCTTTTGGGCTTCGTCATTCGAGCTTCGAATTTTTCTATATACTCTCAGTGTCTTTACCCATTACCAGGATGAGATCTCCAGAATAATTGTATTTATATTCTTCGAAAGTTATTTTTACATTTCCTCTTAAAAGCTTTTGAATCATGATGATATTGTTTTTATACAAATCAACATTTTTTGAAGGTACATAAAGAAGACTAGATTGGACATCACTAACTGGATAGTTACCAAATTTAACAACATTTGCTCCCAAGTTTTGAAAAAATCTTCTTCTGTTACCAGCTAAACCTGCTGTGTCTGTTGCATTGTAAACTTCAACTGCAGCTTGCTCTTTCATAATATCAATGTCTCTAAAGTAGGCATTCACATTCTCATCAATTAAATTATAGTCTGGGCTAACACTTGTATCTAAAGGATCTACAGATGCAATACCAAATTTATCAGATATAAAATGTGTACTAGAAAGAATAATGTCACTTGAGTTTAAGTTCGTAAGGAACGACGAATATTCGTCTCTAGAAAAGTCCATTTTAAATGTTGAATTAAAGTCGCTAAAACCAATAAGATTTCTTGTCATTTTTATAGGACCTTTAATTCCTTCAAACAAACTCTTTTGAAAGTTCATTTGTCTGAGAGTTATTATATCCCTCTCCTGTGTTTTATCGAATAAATATCCATAAAGAAAATCTCCCGAAAGCACATCCCCTTTTGTAAATAATATTCCATCCAAAGATGAAGTATCAAATGCAGTATCTGTCATTCTAGAAGTATTTACATATGCTTTTAGATCATCTAAATTGAAAGCTATGTATCGATCTAATCTGATTCCAACAAATCTTTGAATCTCGTCTACAACTACATTAATTCTTGGAGTGTTATCTTCTATTGTAATATTGTTCCAAAGGCTCTCTAATGTTACCGAATCGTTATTGATGGTTGTTAAGAAATTTGGACTTATTCCGTATATTTTAAATACTGAGTTTTTAGAATCTACAGAAACTATATTTAAATATTTTATGTATTTATAAGAATTCAACCTATTTTCAAATCCTATGTATAAAACATTAATTGTATTATCGAAAGTTTTCTTTTTATACATTGCACTCTCTTGAGTATCGTAACCTTTTGGGTTTACTGAGAAGTAAACACTAAAACCATACCCTATTAATACAATAACTAAAATAACTGCACTAATTATTATGTAACCTCTGGAGTTCTTAGGGAGAGTTATTTTAGGTATTGATACTTTACCAATGGGTAAACTTGTTTTCTTGGAAGATCTAAAAGATCTAGTGAATTTTATAATTGAATTAGAAAGCTTAGTATTTCTTAAACTGAATTGGATTTTATTTAGAATTGTATTGTTTTTTGAGCCAGGAATCCTTTTAGTCAAGTTTTAAGAATAATAGTCGTAAAAATATTATACGCCTTAAGACGTTTATTGATAGTACTATACAAGTGAAATTATTGCAGTTATTTCTTATCCTCTTCTTTCTTTATTTCAGGCTTAACTTCCTGATTTTTTTTAGAAAATCTTTTCATTGAAAGAGAAACTTTTGATCTTGCTCCTTTTAAACTATTGCTAGCAGATGTTTGAGCATTTTTAATTTTTGCAGTGAAGCCTGGTTTATTTTCTTGTTTGTTTTCTTTTACTACAACAGTCTCCTCTACTTTTATTTCTTTCTTAGGTGCTTCTTGAACTTTCATACTTTCGTCATTAGATTTCCAATCTAGATTTATATCTAAGTTAGAATCTTTGTCTGCTTTGGGATTAGCAACTTTTAATTGTAATGAAATTTTGAATCCATCTTCTCCAATAAAATTAACTATTGGAACATTTACTCCTCCTAAATTAGAAGCTTCTTCATCAGAATGCATATAGAAAACATGCTCTTCTTCAGATTCTGGTCTAATAATTAGATAAAAGATTAATGCAGGGAAGTTTAGTACTAAACATAGCATAAAAAAGATTATAGCCAAATGCATTGCCTTGAATCTCTTCATCGCATCGTTATATACCCAAACACAGATTAATAACCAAAGTACTAATAAGTAAATTGCAACAAATATGAATATCTTGGCGAAGTCTATTGATAGTACACTATTGATTGCATCCATGTTTTCTAAAATGATATATAAATTAGCTAGAAGAATTGTAACAGGTTTATATTTAATTTTGAATATCCTTTTTGAGAAAATAATACCGAGGGAGGGACTTCCCGCATAATTTGCTACGCACATTTGCGGGATAAACTTCTCGTCCGTCACTCTATATCCTTTATTCTAATACCGAAGGAGGGACTCGAACCCTCACGAAGTTTGATCTTCACCAGATTTTGAGTCTGGCGTGTCTACCATTCCACCACCCCGGCATTTCGTTTACTTTCACAACTTTACATGAACTTTAGTTCTACCTCTGACTCCCTCCGCTCGCTGGACTAGGTTCTTCTATATTTCGAACTTCGCTACGCTTGTTCTCAATAAGAATCACCATGCTTCCACCACCCCGGCATTTATCTTACTCTTATCCCTTAAACCTTCCTCTTCATACTCTTCCATTCTCCCGATTACATCGGGACTAATGCGGCATTATAATTTTACTTCACTTCGTTTATAAAATCATTGCCTTATTGAGCACCACCCCGCATATACAATTACGAATGAAAAATTACAAGTTACGAATAGAATAAGCTATTAAGAGATATTCGTCATTCGTCATTCGTCATTTTTTATTCGTGATCTGAGTATTCACCTGGTTCAACATCGAAATACTTCTGCATTGCTCCTCTGAATTTTAACTTAAATCTTCCCGTAGGTCCATTTCTATGCTTTGCTATAAAGACATCCACCTTTATTTCTGTTTCTTGCTCCATAGAATCTTCTCCCATTAATTCTCTACCTAAAAAAATAACCAAGTCTGCATCCTGCTCAATACTTCCAGATTCTCTAAGGTCTGAAAGCTGTGGAATTTTATCTGGTCTATTTTCTACTGCTCTATTTAACTGAGATAAAGCGATGATTGGAATATTTAATTCTCTAGCTAGAATCTTTAAAGCTCTAGACATTTCACCAACTTCTTGGGATCTATTATCCATTCCAGATTTTGATGTTCCTTGCATAAGCTGCAAGTAATCGATGATAATAAGGTTCAAATCATGCTCCATCATTAACTTCCTAGCCTTACTTCTTAGTTGTGTAATATTAATACCAGGTGTATCGTCAATAAAAATTTTCGCATCTGCTAGTTTTCCTGCTCCTTCTGAGTATCTTTTAAAGTCATCATCACTCATTTTTCCCATTCTTAAATTCCATAAGTTAACAAGAATCTGTTGTGCTAGCATTCTCTCTATAACTTGTACCGCAGGCATTTCTAACGAGAAAATAGCTACAGTTTTCTTTCCCGTTACTGCAATATGTCTTGCCATATCAAAACTAAATGCAGATTTACCAACTGATGGTCTAGCAGCAAGTATTATTAAATCTGAATTTTGTAATCCTCCTAAAACTTTATCAACAGCATTTAATCCTGTAGGCATTCCTCTCAGAGCATCCGGGTTCTTTGCCATTTCGTCGGCTCTCTTCATTTGAATTTCCAACAATGTTGCAGAATCCATAAAGTCTGTCTTTGCGGTATCTTTTGAGATACTTAAAACATTCTTCTCAATAGAATCTATAACATCGTCAATTTCATTTGTTGCATCTCTTGAAAGCTTTTCTAGTTCACCACTATAGGATATTAAATGTCTTCTAATAGAAGTTTCTTTTACAATTGCAGCATACTCTTCAATATTTGCAGAAGTAGGAATAGTTGAGACAATTTCAGAAATGTACTCTGCTCCACCAGCTTGCCTAACCTTATTCATTTTAGATAACTCTGAATTTAGAGTAATCATATCGATTGGTTTTCCTTTTGTGTGAAGCTTTAGAATAACTTCAAAAAGCATTTGGTGCCTTGGATCGTAGAAGTTATCTGGACGTACAATTTCTACTACCTTATGTATTGCATCGGTATCTATAAGAATTGAAGCTATAACAGCTTTCTCCGCATCTATATTTTGTGGTGGAACTCTTAGATTGTCCATCTAGAATTTTTAGTTTAGACTCAAAACTTCAGCAATTGTGTTTTCGTCTTCTGTTTGATCGAAGTCGGTTTCTTTAAATTTGAATTGTTTTGCCTTTGTTACTTCGTTAACACCCATTTTCTTAATTCCAGCATCGTCTAACTCTGTTCCAAATAAGATTACCTTGGATGGATCAATCTTGTTTGATGCATCTTTTAGATTTTCACTGAAAGAAACTACTAGTAAGTCTACAAAAGGTAATGTTTTTACCCATTCGTAAACATCGTCTGCAGCGTTTTGAATGTAAATTACTTTAACACTATCTATATCGAAGAAAACTCCGTTTAAATAACCTGTTCTTACTTCTCTTCCTAATTCTTTAGCAACTATTTCAACTCCTCCAATCTCGAACTCTCCTGGTCTTTCAATTCTTTCTGTCTTACCATCATGAGAAACTTCTATTGCTAGATTCTCTTCGTTTCTTATAATTTCAATGCTAACTCCCTCTTGTGAGCTTAAACCAATGTTTTTTCCATTTTTGCTGATTTGCATATAACTCGTATAAAATTTAATCTTTCGCTTTACTAATTCGTCTTTAGTAGATATAATTGTACCACTATTTTAAGGCCATTATATGAAAAAAGGAATTCACCCAGTATTTTACAAGGAAGCTAGAATAATTTGCAACAGTTGCAGCACTGTTTATACTCTAGGATCTACAATTGAAGAATTAAAAGTTGAACTTTGTTCTAACTGTCACCCATTCTACACAGGAAAGGAGATCTTAGTAGACAGAGAAAACTTAGTTGAAAAATTCAACAAAAAGAAAGACTTAGCAGTTAAACTTGCAAAAGAGGCTCCAAAGAAAAAGGACAGAAAATCTAACAAGACTTCTACTCCTGGACAAATATCTCTAAAGGATATGCTTTCTAGCATCAAATAGATTATTGGAAACTAAGAAAGACTCTGCAATAAAATGCGGGGTCTTTTTTATCCAAAGCTAAAATGGACCGCACAAAGTCCATTTCTTGCTTTCGGTGCGGTATTAACACCCCGCCCCTTCGCGCCACCCCTCTTAAGATAAGAGGGG
>JBDSRX010000054.1:0-6351 GCA_039929105.1 Candidatus Dojkabacteria bacterium | reverse complement strand
GAATATTTAAAGAAGAAATTATTGGAACTAACGATAGAAGAGATAGAGTAATGAGAGCTAAGAGAAGAAGAAGAAATAGAATAATATTAGCTATAGTTGTAGTAATTCTTATAATCTTAATCTATACAGGTTTAAAGAATGCAGACGAATCGAGACAAAAACAACAAAGAATCGATAATGCTACCAGCCAAGTATCTAACTTAAAAAATAAGTTAAGTAGTTTGACACCACAAATTCTTCAAGCTAAGAATGGTCCAGAAGATAAGAAAACTCAGTTACTAACTGAATTACAAAAACTATCTAGTGACATTGCTAACCAAAAGAAAGATGGATTATTTGTGGACGATTTAGAGAGTCTTTCAAAGCAAGTTCAATCTAGACAAGACGATTTACTATTAGTTTCTGCAATTACAGATGCAAAAGTAATCACAGATGTAGGAAAGAATTTCCCAGATGCTGTATTGTCTGATTTAGCTTATTCAACAGGAAACTTATTTATTAGCGATTCTGCCAGAGGAGTTGTTTATAAAGTAGCTTCAACAACATTAAATGGACAACCAGCAGCTTATGCAACTGGGCTTACACAACCTTACTTACTAGTTAGAAATGTAGATGGAGACATCGTCTTCTACGATAACGATACTACAAGTACAATTGGTAAATTTAGTGCAGCAGGAGATCCAACAGTATTAAGATTCCCAGGTTTAACTCCAGCAAGTGTTGGTAAACCAATGGAAGCAGCTTTATACGATGGTAATAATGCACTTTATGAAGTTAGACAAACAACAAAACAAATATTTAGAAGAAACCAAGATGGTGGAGGTTATGTAGCTGGAGGAGCAGCACCATCAACAGATCCAGCAACAGATTGGAGAGATGATGGAGAATTTGCAACTGCATTAGATATCTCAGCACCAAGCGACTTATGGGTATTAATTAAAGGTCAAGGTTTAAGAAGATACTCCAGTGGAGGAGACAATACATTAACATTTGATTCTTTTAGTAACTTATTAAAGGCAGACTTTGAAGCATTAAAGAATGGGTCTTCATCTGATGTTGCAGACGGTAATATTGTTGTAGCAGATCCAGTAGGAAGAAGAATCTTGTTATTCAAGTTTGACGATTCAGATTCTGGAAAGATTAACTTCACAAAACAATATGTATATAGAGGTACAGACTCAACAACATTCAGCGATTTAGATGAAGTTGTAGTAGTTCAAAGTGAAAGCGCAATCTATGTATTAGATGGGACAAAAGTAATTAAGCTGGATATGTAATTGCAAAGCACGAATAACGAAATTAGAAATCCGAAGGAATTATTCTTTTGGATTTCTTTATTCGAATTTTGAGCATTCAACATTGATGACAATCCTCTTAACTCAGGATCTCTTTAGGCCGTGCAGCCTCGATGCACGATGAGTCCAATTTGGACGAAGAGATGCAGATAGGTTCTCTTAGAGCACGTCCTATTTAGTTCCTTTTGTCATCCTGAGGCTCTCGAAGGATGTATATTAAATTCAAGCATTACGTTAACTTGCAATTCATGGTTCGAGAACCTAACCATGACAAATTATTCAGACTGCCTGAGCCAAGGAGTAAGTAACTCTGATTTTTGATGAAGGCAAGGTGGAATGTAACAGGTGGTAAAGCCAAGCAAAATCTACAAGCTCGTCCTCTAGACGCCCTCGCTTAAGATTTGGCTTGTAAAGTCAAGAAAAACTACATGAAGATTTGCCCTGTAAAGTCATAGATATGCTATTCAGCCTTGCATTCGTATGATAATATTACTGTATGAAAGTTTTAATCAATAACAAAAAAGCATATTTCGACTATGAAGTTCTAGATAAAGTAGAAGCTGGAATAGTCTTATTCGGTTGGGAAGTAAAATCTTTAAAAAACGGAAACTCAAATATAACAACAGCTTTTATAAGAGAAAGAAATGGAGAACTCTTTTTAATGGGTTCTAGAATAGGCCTTTTGGCATCTTCTTTTGTTCAAGAAAAACTTTTAGAAACAAGAGAAAGAAAACTTTTATTAAGAAAAGAACAAATTAGAAGATTAATCAACGATTTAAAAACTTCTGGTAGAACAATAGTTCCGCTACAAGTTTATGCAAACGATAGAGGTTTAATTAAACTAGAAGTTGGATTAGTAAAAGGTAAGAAAAAATACGAAAAGAGACAAAAGATTAAAGATAGAGATATGAAAAAAGACATGGAGCAGCAGATTAAGAAAATGTAGCTAACATTTCTATATTTAATATAATAGATGATAGAATGTATTTGTTTTCTATAGATTTAATATGAATCAAAACCCAGCCACAGCAATAACAGATCCAAAGATATTGGAAATACTAAAAGCAGTCGAGAAATTCGATTTTAAATTTTTTGGTCTTAGTGAAACTAAGGAACCCTTAGTTCTTGCACCTAACGGACAAGTTGTTACATTAGAAGTAGCGTATACCTTTGTTAAAACAAAATTAATTGAACCAGCACAAAATGGGGCAGGTCCAGAAGCAATGCCAAACATGCCTGTAGCACCCGAAACAATTCCACAGCAATCAGATAGCAATATAGAAAAGAACCTTGAGGTAGAGAAACAACCTGAGAAAACAACCGAAACACTTGCTACAAATCCTCAGTCAGATGTAACAGTTAGAGCAATAGCTCCTAAACAAGCAGTTATGGAACCTAAAATCGATTTACCATTTGGAGATGGTTTCTATCCAAAAGCTTTTGATCCAACAGATGTTAATAAGGCACAAAGTTTTATAGCCTCTAATGCTCAAAAAGACGATAAGTCATCAGAAAAGTGGTTAAGCGTTTTATGGGATAAGTTTATTAAAGAATTAAGTGAGAGCAACTAATGAATAATTCGGACAATACAATCTTAATTATAATTGTGAGTCTATTACTTGTTGTAATAGTCTTCTTCACGCTTAGTTTTATAATTAAAAGATTATTAGAAGATTTTAAAGAGGCAGTATTAAGAAGAAAGTCTTTAAACTTAGTCTTTTACGAAGTTAGATTACCAAAAACAAACGAAGTAGAAATAAAAGCAGCAGAACAAATGTTCTTGGGTCTTTTAGGTTTCAGTGAAGCATTAACTGGAATAAAAGCTTTTATAGGAGCAAGAACTTTTGTAAGTTTTGAGGTTGTAGCATTTAAAGAAAGCATTAGATTCTATGTTGTTTGCCCTAAGAAAATAGCTTCAGTAATAGATAGACAAATAAACGGAGCATATCCAACTGCAGAGATTAATAAAGTAAAGGAATATAACTTATTCCCAGACCATGCAAAGGTCTCTTATGCAGCATTAGGGCTCGATAAAGACACAAAGATTCCGATCTCAACATACGAAGAACTTCCTGTAGACACCATGGCAATAGTTACAGATATTTTCAGTAAGCTTGGAGATGGAGAAGCTGCAGCAATGCAAGTTGTTATTTCCCCAGCAGGAGGAGAATGGGTAAAGAGTGCTAAAGCATATACAGAAAAGATTAGAGAAGATGCAAAACCAAAAGAAGCTAAAGAAGGAGAAACAGCACCAAAACCACCAAAACAAAAGCTAGACGACGAAACATTAAGCATGATCGATAAGAAAGCAGATAAGAATGGTTTCCATACAGATATTAGAATAGTAGTTGTTTCTACAGATAAATTTGCTGGAGAATCTCATTTAACTAATATAATGAGTTCTTTCGATCAATACGGAAAAATTGGAGGAAATAAATTTAAAAAACTTAAAGGAGATAAAGTTAAAAACATTGCGAGTGACTTTATCTATAGAATCCCTAGAGGTGAGATGGTTTTAAATACGGCAGAACTTGCAACAGTATTCCATTTCCCAAATAAAAAAGTAGAGGCTCCACATATAAAATGGTTACTTTCTAAGAAAGCACCAGCTCCAGATTACGCTACAAGTACTTTCGATACAGACTATATGTATGTTGGTAAAAATAGCTTTAGAGGACAAGATAAAGAGATCTTCTTAAAACCAGATGCAAGACTTAGGCACTTCTATATAGTAGGACAAACGGGTTCTGGTAAATCTGGATTTATGGGAGGAATGATGATGAGGGATATTAAGATGGGTCACGGTTGTGCATTCATAGATCCTCACGGAAGCGACGCAGAAAAAATTATGGCCCAAATTCCACCAGAAAGAGTTGAAGATGTTGTTTTATTCGATCCATCAGACTTAGAAAGACCAGTTGGGTTAAACATGCTTGAGTTTAAAAACCCAGAGCAGAGAACACTTGTAACTAACGAAATGCTTAATATCTTCGATAGTTTATACAATCTAAAAGTAACTGGAGGACCAATGTTCGAACAGTACTTTAGATATGGAATTATGCTTCTAACAGACGATGTGGAATCTGGTTCAACACTATTAGAGATCCCTAAAATCTTCGCAGACGAAGGTTATAGAAACTACAAATTAAACAAATGTAAAGACCAAGAAGTTGTAGACTTCTGGAGAAAACAAGCTGAAGCAGCTGGAGGAGAAGCATCTTTAAAGAACATTGTTCCTTATGTTGTTTCTAAACTTGCACCATTCTTAACAAACGCATACTTAAGACCAATCGTTTCTCAACAGAACTCAACTATAGACTTTAGAAAGATTATGGATGAGAAAAAGATACTTATAGCTAAGTTATCTAAAGGTAGGATTGGAGAAATGAATGCAAACTTATTAGGAATGATCTTAATCGGTAAAATTTTAGTTGCTGCATTAGAAAGAGACGAAGTTCCAGAAGCTCAAAGAATTCCATTCTATCTATATATAGACGAGTTCCAAAACTTCTTAACAGATGGAATTAATATAATCCTTTCAGAAGCTAGAAAGTACAAACTTGGTTTAACTATTGCTCACCAGTATTTAGGACAATTAACTAGAACTGGAGGAGATACAAAAATTAGAGATGCTGTTTTTGGAAACGTCGGTAATAAAGCAATCTTTAGAATAGGAGAAGAAGATGCACCATTCTTAAGAAAGGTTTTAGATGGTAACTTCGAAGAAAACGATTTACAACAAATTGAAAATGGAACTGCATTTACAAAAATTCAAGTAGATGGAAAACCAACACCAACATTTACAGTTAGATCTTGGTACGGAGAATCTCCATACGATATGATCGATCCAAACCCAAACCCAGCACTTCCAGATATTATTAGACAAATCTCTAGGTTAAAGTACGGAAAAGATAAGAACTTAATTGAAAACGAAATTAAATTAAGAGGTACTTTTATTAAAGAGAAAGCAGAAGATACTAAGAAACCAGGAGGAATGTTTGGAGGATTCCCAGGATTCTAGGACAATGACGAATTAAGAATTACGAATGAAGGAATAGAATCTCATTCTTCATAACCGCACAGCGGTCACCACCTACCATCATTGCTAAATATAAAGCCAACAGAGTTGCGCACACTCACATCATCCTGAGCCTGTCGAAGGATCCCCGACGTGCGGTTTCAAAATGGGATCCGTTCGACTCACTACGTTCGCTCAGGATGATTCGCAGTGGGTTACGTACTCTTTTGCTTCAACTTCGAGAAGACAAATTCAACAACAGTAAGCAAGAGGTAAGTTATTCCTAAATATATAGCTGACATTAGAGCTAATACTATAGTTGGCATTGCTTCAATTGCAGGATCACCACCATCTCTAGGAGTAAAATCATAGACTATGTGTTCTATCAACCTTGATCCAAACTTTGCACTAGTAGGCTGTTCTATACATGGGGCAAAAGTCTCACCAACACATTGTTCAATAAAGAATGCGGGGGTAGGAAGAGGAACAAAAATAACTATTAAAAGGGAGATTATTAATTTTATTAAGAAAGATTTCATACTTTATTTCTTCGAATTTTTTTAATTAAGACTTCTGCAAAGCTTATTAGTACGTAAGCCACTAATGTATAAGCCAAAAGACTTTGAGCGTAGATTAAAACATTTGGTGTCGGTGCTGTAGGTCTTTCTGGAGATTGAGTAGCTTGTAAAACTATTTGATCTAAAGTTTTAGGCCCTAACATTTGAGTAGGATAGCCGTAATTACAAACAGAAGTACAATCATCCATACAACTTGTACATTGAGGTAGTAACAAGGACGTGATGAGTGGTAAGGGAATGAAAGCTGCTGCTATAAAACTAAACAATAATTTTATTAGAAAAGATTTCATTGAATAAGTATTACAAGAAATCTTTCTATTTTCAACTTTAAATTGTATAATTCAAGTCGATATAGGCCTTTAGCTCAGCTGGTTAGAGCACAGTTCTTATAAAGCTGGGGTCCGCGGTTCGAGTCCGCGAAGGCCTATTGATTAAATTAATGTGAGATTATAACTCAGTA
>JBDSRX010000053.1:0-31473 GCA_039929105.1 Candidatus Dojkabacteria bacterium | reverse complement strand
AAAATTTCCTTCTCAGAAATCTTTAGACTATCTTTTAGATGTTCCTTCTGAGGTAATTAAAACAAGAATAACATCACTTTTATACGATTTAGGTTTACCTTTTGACAGTGAAGTAGCTAGAAATAATATACTAAATGGAATTTTATATTTAAATGCATTTGATCCAGTCCCTGCAGTAGCATTAACTCCAAAAGATTTATTAGATAATACAGCCACACCAGAAGAATCTTTTTCTATTTTAATGGAACGCTTAGGACCGCTTAGTAATACGCTTGCAAATATCAATCCTAATAATGCCGCTTTGGTGAGAGAGTTTATAGATGGTGATGTAGATCTTACTGGTAAATTTAACTTTCTTACATTCTTAGATGCATTCAAAGCTAATGGTATTATGGTTGGAATTCCTACTGACATTTCAGAGATTGTAAAAATATATGAAGGTAAAACAGATGCAACTATTAAACTTAAGTATGAAGAATTAGAAACATTTGGTTTAATACTAAAATATATAGAGAATAATCCTGGAATGTTAATACCAGCAAACCAAACAGAATTTAATGAATATAAAGAGGCTATAAGACATGCTATTAACCAGGAAAATTTGATTTCTTTAACTGCAAATGAAACTCGTTTAAATGCTTTAGCGGTCAGAACACCTGAACAAGCACAAGAACTTATTGATATTAGAGCAGAGATCGCCAAAATTAACGGTTTAGTAATTCCACCGCCAACAGTAATTGCTGTCTATACTAATTTAGCTACACCTCTCCCACCAATGGTTAAAACATTAGATATTGGGGTTGTAAAGGTAAAAGATACTGTTGAGGGATCCATGGATAGGTTCACTCCAATAGATAGGAAAACTAATAAAGAAATACTAGGTGAAGTAAAAACGTCTATTACAAAGGAAACAATTGAAAGAAGTAAAAAAACAAGAGAATTTTTCCATAATAATACTCCAACCGATATGAGGGTGCTCGAAATGTATAGTGTGCTTGATTTACCATACAATACAGATATCGCTATAGTACAAAAGAGATTCGAAAGTTTAAATGAAAATCTAAAAATCTTAGAAGGATTTATAGCAAATGCCCCTTTAATGGCAAAACTTATGAACTATGGTTCTGGTTTAATAGGAGGTAATAGACTTGCATATCTTATGAGCAGTGGCTTTTTAAGTTGGGCTAAAAATCCAAGTAATCAAAAAAAGATCGAAGCTATTCCTAGATCTTCAGAAGAGATTTGGGTAGGACTTAATTCCGAGTTTGTAACAATTTATGATGAACTCAGTAAAATATTAGGGCCTACTGATTCTACGTATTTCTTTAAAGAACTTGATGCAGATAAATTAAATATATTAGTAACTTATGCTGCAGAAAAACCAAGAGTAGAAATGAACGCAAAAAAAATGAGATCTAATTACGATAGAATTGAGATAGTAGCTACAGATCCAGCTATTAAAGAAATTTATGATAACCAACTAATGCTTGTAGAATCGGAAGCAACACTTAGTAGAGCGGTTAATCCAACAGCTTTACCTACTTTAAGAGATCCTATCAGATATGCTGCTGCCAAAGCTGCATTTGCTGCTGAAAGAGTTACAATTAAAGACGAAATAATTAGATCTAGAAATATACCAAAAGATGAACATGAAGCTATGCAAATCTTCCTTGCATTAGTAGAAGAGAAAATAACGAATCTTGGTAATGTTTCTGCAATTGATATAATGCAAGCAGCCTAAATTCTTGCTACCTTCCTCTTATACATTCGATAAATTATATACCCAATAATTGCAGCTCCACCTAAAACAATAAGCCCTAACTCGACTTGGTGCATAAATTGAAGCAATACTTCCCATGTGTTCCCAAGCTGAGAAGAAATAAATGCTAATAAGAAACACCAAATAAATGCTCCAGTGAAAGTATAAGTAACAAACTTTATGTAATTAATCTTTAATATACCTGCTGGTAAAGAAACAAATGTTCTTACAATTGGTAGTAATTGAGAGAAGAATATTACTTTATCTCCATACTTTTTAAACCAAGTATCTACTTTATTAAATCTTTCTTCATCCATATGTACTTTATGTCCAAACCTTTTTATTAATGGTCTTCCACCTTTCACTCCAATTCCATACATAATACTTGATCCAATTAAATTACCAATTGCTCCAGCTAAACCAACTGCAAGAAGATTTAATTCTCCTTTGTAAACCAGGTAGCCAGCTATTCCCATTATCACTTCTGATGGTAGAGGAATACTGGAAGACTCAATAACCATTGCAGCAATTACGCCCAAATAGCCAAAGGTAGATACTAAATTAATTATCCAATCAGTTAGACCCATTGTCTTTTAGCAAGTAACGATTGGTAAATTTTCCAATACCAAAAATTAAAATGAATGCAAAAATTGAAATAATAAATATTTGCATTAGCATCTCATAAGGTAATCTCGTTACCTTGTAATAATCTCTAAAAGGGAAAAAGAATGCCGCACCAATTCCAATAGTTAATAGTGGAATTGCAATTAATAATTGTTTTATCTTTACTTTTGCAAATCCTCTTAAGAAGATTGTTAGCAGTACAATTCCAAGTCCTGCAATAGTTACTAATGCAATATTAGAGTTTCTATCTTCTGCTAAATCTATTGGTAATATTGTTTGGTAAATACCAATTGCCATTAGGATTATATAAATAATGAATGGAGAGAAGAAATCTTTAAGTTTTCCAGCCTCCCACACAAGATATAATGAGTATATAAGACTAATTGAAAGTATAAAAACTACTATCCCTGTATTAGTTCTATCTGAAGGGATTCCAATATATTCAAACATTCCGTATACAACTGCAATAAATCCAAAAAATAAAATACTCATAGGAATTGCAGAAAAGAGAACATCTTTAAAGAACGAAATCTTTTGTTGAATTTGTTGTCTGGTAAATATAATTACATAACTTGGAGCACTTGTTCCTAAGAAACTAAATATTAAAGTAGAGGATGGTGTTAATGGAATATCTCTTCTAATTAATGCAAAAAATACAGATATTAAAATAGCAAAGAAAGACTTAACCAAGAACATTTTTGTAGAAATCTTTAAATTGAAAAGAATATTATCTCCTTCAAAAAATATCTCTGGAATCTTTTGGTAGTTATTATTAAGAAGAACAACATCTGCGACATCTCTGGCAATCTTAGCTCCACTTTCCATCGCTATCGAAACATTTGCAGCTTTTAGAGCAAGTACATCATTAATACCATCTCCAACCATTGCAACAGACTCGCCATGGTTTTTTAATATATTAATAATTTTTAATTTATCTTCTGGTTTAGCTCTTGTGAATATAGATTTTTTAAGAACTAAATCTACTAATTTATCATTATTTTCATCGTCTAGATTCCCTAGTTCAGATAAATCTACAACTTGATCTACATCCAAACCTAATTTTTGAATTATTCTAGTAACAGAAACTTTGCTATCTCCAGAGATAATCTTTACTTTAATTCCTTGATCTGCAAAGTTTTTTAATAGATCTCCAATTCCTGGATTTAATGTTTCTTCTATTACAAAGATTACAACTTTATCTGTTTTAAAGTTAAGTGGTTTCTCTATTGTTACTTTAGATTCTTCATCTTCATAATATAATCCCATTAAAACTCTAGACCCTTCGTTCTCTTTATCTGCAATCAGTTTTTCTAATTTCTTTTTAGCGTCACTTTCAACATTACCAATTAATACTGAAGGTGCTCCTAAAGTTAGTACAATCCTTTTTTTATCAATTTTTCCTAAAACTTGACTATATTTTTGCTTAGATGTAAATGGTACTTGGTCAAAATCAGAGACATGTGTAGTTTTGTATTGTTGAAAGTATTTATTAATTACTTCTTGCGTCTTATTCACTCCAACCATTTGTGGTACTAGAGAATTATAAAAATTACCAAATGTTTCCCCCTTTAAATTAAAGTATTGAACATCTTTAATCTTCATTTCATTTGTTGTTATAGTTCCAGTTTTATCTAAACAAATAGCAGTAACATTAGAAAGATCTTCAATACTACCTCCTTTTTGTACCAAAACACCTTTTCTATATAATTTTGTAATAGAAATAGTGAAAGATAGAGTAAATAAGAAAATTAAGGTCTGAGGAATAATTAATGTAATGGAAGTTGTTAATGCTAGTAAGCTAGTCTGCTGGGAAGAACCAATACTCTGTGCAGATAAATAACTTATTACTCCACAAACTAAAGAAGCTATAACTAAGAATGTAATAAGCTTATCTGAATTTGCTTGTAGAGGACTTTTATTCTCTTTGTAACTTGAGGCTTCGCTTCCTAATTTATTTAAATAGTTACTTTTTCCAACACTCTCAACTTCGTAATAACAGTTTCCTGTAATAATAAAACTTCCAGATAAAACCTTTTCTTTTTCATGTTTCCTAATGTAATTAGACTCTCCTGTAAGCATAGAATCGTCTACTTGAAGATAATTTTCATTAATAATTACACCATCCGCAATAATACTTTCTCCTTCTTTTGCTTTAACAGTATCTCCTTGTACAATCTCACTGACAGGAAGTGTGATTTCTTTACCATCTCTAACTACAACAGCAGTAAGCTGGAATTGAGACTTAAGCTTATCTAACGTACGTTTAATTCGAATTTCATCTAGTGCAGAAATAAACGTATTTATTACTAAAAAAGTAGTAAATGCTAGAATATCCGTCCAGAGTTGAAAGCTCGCTAACGCTACTAGCAAAGGGAATACAATAATATTTATAAGACTAAAGAAATTCTTAAAAAGAATTCTTCCATAAGATGGAGAATAAGAATCTATAACCGTGTTTGCCAAACCTAAAGATTTTTTCTTAGTTACCTGTGCAGATGTTAATCCTTTTATTTCATTCATTTTAAAACAGTAAATTTCAATATCTGTTAATATTATCATAAGCTGATTGCTTAATGAACCTTTTACCTTAACATAAATTATGAAATATCCGGACGAAAAATTAATATTAGAAACAGTAGGAGAATATTCTAAAAACAGAAGATTTTTAGATTTAACAGGACAAGATGGAGCTTACTCTATAATTGCCTTAGAGAATGGTGCAAAAACTGTAACTATTAACGAAGAACGAGAAGGTAAACTAGAAAGTCTTTCAAAAGATCTACCCGTAAATATAATGACAGAAGACTTTGATAGTTTTTTAGGACTTTGTGAAGACACAAACGAAGAATACGATGTGATTGTTTTACATTCAGATAGATTTAACGAAGATATCGATTTACAAAGAGACCATAAAGAAATAATTAGACGACTTAATAATAGAATACTTGCAGATGCCGGAATTTTGATATTTATAGTTAGAAACAATAGCTTTGTACTCGATAGTTATTTAAAACCAGGTTCAGATAAACTTACAAAGAAAATGTTGGTAGATGGTGAAGAAAAAAGATTCCAATGTTGGGCTTTTTATAACTAGTTGATAGTTTATAGTTGATGATGACAACTTGATATCACTCAAATCTTGGAAAAGGCCGTGCTACGTCCTACTTGTCATTGATTTTCAAATCTATATTAGTGTCATCCCGCATTTATTGCGGGATCTTCTTTACATTATTCCGAAACTTTTAGTAAAATCCCGAAATGGGAAAAACTTATTTTGTATATATTTTAATGAACTCAACTAACAAAGTCTTGTATGTTGGTGTTTCTAATTCTTTATCGAGAAGACTAGATCAGCATAGATCACAATTTACACAAAGTTTTACTAAGAAATACAATATTAATAAACTTGTATATTACGAAGTCTATGATGATATAAACTATGCAATAAGAAGAGAAAAATTAATAAAGAGATGGAAAAGACAATGGAAAGAAAATATAATAAAAGAAATGAATCCCAGTTACTCTGACCTATCTATTGATTTGCCTTTAAGTTATTAGATCCCGCAGTAAATGCGGGATGACACATTGTGGACGAGTTGAAGTAATATTATTAATGAAAAAACTAGGATCATTATAAAGATATTTAACCGAGACCAGTAACTAGCAACCAGTAACTAAATGATGGTAAAATCATTTGATATACAAGCTTAACTGTCTATGAAATTTCAACAATTCGCAGAATTCTTAAATGATGTGGAAAAAGTTAATGGAAGAAACGAAATAACTATTAAATTAGCAGAATTTCTTAAACTAACTGCACCCGAAGAAGCTAAACATTTAATGTACTTTCTTCTTGGTAGACTTGCACCTAAATTTGTTCCTCTAGAATTCAACTTTTCCGACAAAATGGTTTTAAAAGCCTTATCTCAAAGTTATTCAGAAGATTCTAAAAAGTCTCTTGGACAATTAGGAGATATTGGATTAGTTGTTTTTAAACTTAAGAGTGAATCTAAAGAAGTAATTCAAGACAAACTAATGACAGACGAGAATGGAACCATAAAGTTAGAATCTGTAATGGATATTTTTGATGCTTTGGAAAAACTAGCAAATATAGAAGGAAAAGGTTCACAAGAAGCAAAGGTTGAACTTTATAAAGCAATAATAAGTAGAGTAGATGCTTTAAGCGCAAAATATATTTCTAGAATAATTGTAGGAGACCTAAGAATTGGATTTAGTGAGAAAACAATTTTAGATGCATTCTCTTGGTATGTAACTGGAGATAAGTCTTTAAGATCTGATATTGATTTAGCTTTTGGAGCACGAGCAGATGTAGGAGATTTAGCAAAATTAATTATTGGAACAGATAAAGATAAAGTTAAAACAACGCTAAATAATATAAAGATAATGCCTTTAACACCTGTTGCCTCTAAATTAGTAGAAAGAGAGTCTAGTGCTGCCTCTGTTTGGGAAAGAATGCCAAATTGTATTGTTCAGCCAAAGTTAGATGGCTTGAGAGGTCAAATTCATTTAAGTTCTAAAAAAGAAGCAGCTATTTTTAGTAGAAATATGGAAAGCTTAACAGATCAATTCCCTGAGCTTATAGATGCAGTAAAGAACTTAGGAGCAGACTCTATTATATTAGACTCAGAAATTATTGGATTTGATGAAGCTTCGAGTTCTTACAGAACTTATCAAGACACAATGAAAAGAAGAAGAAAGAATGATATTGAAAGCTTCTCAAAAGATATTCCTGTTAAAGCTATGTGTTTTGATGTGTTGTACTTAAATGGAGAAGATTTAACAAGAACGCCAGTTGAAAAAAGAGTAGAAATATTACAAAAACTTTTAGAAAAGAAAAGTGCTCTAACAATGCTAGAAACAAAAACTATGCAAACTGGTGAAGAACTAGAAGCATTTTTTGAAGATAAAATCGGAATGGGATTAGAAGGGATTATTGCTAAACAACCTGGTACTTCTTACGACCCGGGAACAAGAAACTTTAAATGGATAAAACTAAAAGCTAATACAAAGACTGAACTTGTAGATACTATTGATGTTGTTGTACTTGGATATTTTTATGGACAAGGAGCCAGATCTAAAAGTGGATTCGGTGCTTTACTTTGTGGAGTATACAATTCAAAAGATGATAAATACTATAGTATAGGAAAAGTAGGAAGTGGATTTAAAGATGAAGAAGCACCAAAAATGTTTGAAGATATGGAAAAAGTAAAGTTTATAAAACAAGACGAACTACCAGCTCAATATGTAGTAGATAAAACTTTGTTCCCTAATGTTTGGATAGAACCAAAAATAGTTATGGAAATTGTTGCAGACGAAATTACGAGAAGTCCAAACCATACAGCTGCAAGAGGAATTTCTGCAAAAGTAAAAGGAGACGACCAAGAGAAAGGATTATCTATACGATTCCCAAGACTTAAGAAATGGAAAAGAGATAAAGATCTTCCAAATACAGTTGAGGAAATTGTAAGAATGTACGAGCTTCGAAAAGGAAAGTAGTATTGGTTACTTGTTACTAGTTTCTGGTTGAATAAACAATCTCAAATACTTTTATGTCATCCCGCACTTGATGCGGGATCTTTAATGCGAAAGAATAAACGCTGCGCTAGATCCCTGCCTTCGCAGGGATGACACAAGATTAAGTTAGGATGATTTAATAGGACGTAGCACGGCCTTTTCTACTTGCTGAAATTGCAGCTAACTCCGCCTTAGTTATTCAACCTCTTTACAGCATCTACAAAGAAAGTAAACTTCGCCAACCTACCATCAGAAAGTTCTGCTCTTCCAGTTAAAATATATATTGGATAAACATATCCAGTCCATTCGTCTGGTTGATAAAATCCTAATTCTGTTTTTCTTGCATCTACAATAAATCTATTTACTTCTATTTTTGTATATTGTTCAAAATAATCAGTACCTTCAGCAGATAGACCAACTAAAGCCCCTTGTTTGTTTTGAATTCTATTAAATGCTTCTTCTGGAGTAACGACAAAGTAACTTCCCTTTAATCCATATGTATAATTTACAAATTTCATTTCAAAAACATCTCTTGAAAGATTTGAAAGGTCGTTAGAAACTGTCGAACTAAATTCACCAACTCTTGGATCTGAAGTATAAACATAACCGTTGGTAGCTTGTGGTTTTATCTGCCCCGTAGCTAATTTAGGTTGATCTTTTGTTTCTTTAAGATCGGACTGAGGTAATTTTCTAAATGCGTTTAATTTTACATAATTAGCCAATTTAGAATCTTGTGTTTCTTTAATATCTCCTTGATCTGTTCTGATAATAAATCTAGAATCAACCTTTGCACCTGTCATACCAAGTCCAGTATTAAATAATAATGAGTCTAAAACACTTGGAAGTTTATCTGCATAACTGGAAGTTGTAGACATAATAGTTTTCCTCTTCTTTGCATCAGTATTATTTTCGTAAATTGTACTTAAAGACCAGATTTGAGAAAGTAAATTGTAACTTAAAGTTTTTGTTTGATCTGTAATTGACCATTTGTAATCGTTATTTCCAAGATTTTTTAAACCAGTAGCAGAGAATCCTAAAGCTGCTGCAGTTTTTGAGGCTTTTTCGAAAGTATCAGATTTCTCGCTTGGCTTATCTACTGCATAAATATAGGAAACATCTGGAAAAGTAGGGTGAACACTTTCTTGTACTATTGGTATATTTTTATTATCTAATTCAATTCCTGGAATATTTGGTGCAGATACATCTCCTAGCTTTCTGTCAGGATCTAAATAGAAACGATTATTTGCAACTGTTGTTCCTGGATTATTAGCAACCTTAATAAAAATATCTGCCAAAATTATAAGTACAAAAACTCCTAGGATTACTACTACTACTTTTCTAGCATTATTTGCTGTTACGTAAAGACTTGCCATATTGGTTTAGAGTTTTAAGTTATTAGTTTCTAGTTTATGATATCAGTAAGAAGATGTAATGACAATTTGAAGATATATCTTAATAAAAGAAGAATTAAAAGTTCTATTAGGCTGCAAAATCATCTATAATAAATCTAGTAACTAAAAACACTTAACTAAAAACTGACAATGCCCGATTATTACGAGCAACCCGCTTATTTAAAAGAGATTGAAACTACGACCGTAACTCAGACCCCGGAGACTTATAATCCAACGCCTGAGGTTTCAACAACTACCACTACCGAGATTAAAACTCCAAGAAAGATACCTGTAACTCTATTAATTGCAGTAGGTATTATTTTGTTTTTAGTTTTAATATTCTTATTACTTAGAGGTACCGCAACACCAACGACTACACCATCAACACAAAAAGTAACTTTACAGTGGTGGGGAGTATTCTTAGACCCATCTGTTGTTAAACCTTTAATAGATGAATATCAGGCTGCAAATCCAAATGTAACTATTCAATATGCAAATAGATTCCCAGAAGGGGATTACGACACAGCTGCCGGTATTTATAAAACTGAATTAAATAGAGTATTAAAACTAAATGATCCTGTTGGAATACCAGACATATTTATGGTTGAAAATACATGGGCTGGAGATTATGAATCTTTTGTAAAATCTAGTACTAGTTACGATTTCGATTCTTACAAAAGTATTTTCTACCCTGCAATTGTAAATGACTTTACTGCTGCTGCTTCTAAGTCTGTATATGGAGTTCCATTATGGATAGACGATTTAGCAATTATTTATAATAAAGACATGTTAAAAGAAGTTGCTGTTTCTGAACCTCCTGCAGATTGGGTTGGATTTGAAAGTTTAGCTAAATCTTTAACAAAGAGACAAAGTGGATCTATTGTCCAAGCTGGATTTTCTGCAGGATCTGGCGCAAATGTAACTTACGCACCCGAGATCTTCAATTTATTAATGTCTCAAAATGGAGTTCAAATTATAAACGATCAGGGACTACCAACTTTTGGATCTGATACAGATTCTGTTACAGCTTTACAAAGCTATAAAGATTATTTAAACAATACTACTGGTACTTGGAATAATGATTTTAAAGTTGATGCTGCATCTTTCTTAGAAAGAAAACTAGCAATGATGGTTACGACAAGTTACAAATATAGAGAAATAAAAGCATTTAATGAGTCTTATCAATTAGGTATTGATATTGGAGTCTCTCAAATTCCACAATTACAAGGACAAGCACAACCAATTATGAACTGGGCAGATTACTGGGGTGCAATGGTTTCTACAGCCAGACCAAATGCTACTGCATCGTGGACATTCTTAAAATGGTTAACTGATCCAGCACAATTAAGAAAATTAAATAAAAATGAAGGAGACTTTAACAAACAGTTTAGTTTCTTATATCCAAGACTAGATATGGCGCAAGACTTTCAAAATGATTCAAATTTAAAAATATTTAATGCATCACTTCCTTTTGCTCAATCTTGGAAAATGTACAAGGGTGCAGATGTAAAAAAAGAATTTATAAAATTAATCGATCAATCAGGTGTATCACAAAGTAGTATCGTTTCTACACAAACTGCGATACAATCTTTAATAAATAATAAAGGCAAATTATGATGAAGAAATTTTTAGCGTTATTCATAACAACAATATTATTAGCTCCAATATTTTCTTTAGGTTTAAAAGCCGAGGTTCTTGGAGACCCAAATGATATTTTAACTGTTGCTACACCTTCACCCAATCAGAAGATTGGAGGCACTGTTAATGTTACTTGGTATATGTACGATAATAATCAAAATGTAATCCCTTATAAGTTAAATTTGTACGATGCTTCTACATGTAGAACTACAAACTTTGGACAAATAAACTCAACTAATACTGGAATCTCAAGTACTACTCAATTAAATTCTTATAGCTGGAATACTAGGTCTACATTATCAACTGCAAATCTTGTAGATGGCAACTACTGTTTAAAGATTTGTTTAGCAATGAAGAACGGTTCCGGTGATTACTCAGCTTGTAATGCAAGATTTGTAAAAATAGTAAATAATAATAGAGCACCGATAATAAATTCAATTCCTACAAACTTAATTATAAAAGAGAGCGAAGCATGGTCTTACCAAATAAGAGCAACCGATCCAGATGGAGATACTATTATATATAGAATGGTTGCTGGAGTTCCATTCTTAACTATTAACCAACAAACAGGTTTAATTTCTACGAATGGAGTTAGTAAAGCGCTACCTGCTGGAGTAAATAGAGCAGACTACAATATTATAGTCTCAGCTGACGATAATTTTGCTGGTTCTGTGAACCAACAATTCACAATAACAATAATAAAAGATACATCAGTTGGAGTTCCTCCACCAGTTACAACACCAGTTTCTACACCAACAGGAGTTACTCCAAACAAACCATCTGTAATTAACTTTACTTCACCAAAAGAAGGACAGGAATTTACTGGAATGGAAAATAAAATTTCCTGGGAAGCTTCCGATGTTGATGGAATAAATTCTTTGAAATTAAGTTATTCAAAGGATGCAAACACTTGGTTAGATATTACTAAATTTACTGGAACCATTCCTTCAGAATTTAATTGGGATGTTGGTGGAATAGAGGACGGTAGCTACTTTCTACAAATCATAGTAAAAGACAATATTGGAAATGAAGTTTCAAGAATTTCTAAAAAATTTGCTGTAAATAATAATTCTGCTGGACCAGATCAAACTAACAATCCATTAATTATTAATCTTAAACCACAAAATAATTCTCAAATTTCAGAATTGAGACCAGAAATTGCTGGAGACTTTATTCCAGCTGATAATGCAGAGATAAAAGCAGATACATTTACAATTCAATTAAATGGACAAGATGGCCTTTTAGACTGTCAGCACGACAATAAAAGCTTCTCATGCAGACCTAAAGATGACTTAAAAGAAGGATTAAATAAAATTACAGCAACAATAAAAGATAGTTCAGATAGAGAAGTTAAAGTAGAATGGTCATTCTCAGTTTCTACACTAGGAGCTGTAAGTTCTCCAGTTGGCACAACTAATGAAGAAACAGTTATTATTTTGGGAAGAGAAATTCCTAGAAATATTTTCAATATTATTTTAATAGTTTGTTGCATTGCAGGATTATTAATATTAATTCCTTGGGTTTTATATTTATTATGGACTGGAAGAAAGAAGAAAGAAGAAACAACTGTAGAAACAAAAACTACTTATGACTTTGATGAACCAGTAGTTACACAAAAAGAAGTAGAAACTACAAGTACAATTACACCAACAGATACATCTGGCTATTACACCCCAGAAAATTACTCTTATCCAGGATATAGTTATGTTCCAGAACCAATAAAAACTGAGACTACAACTACAGAAACCATTACAACACCTGCGCCAGATAGTAAACCAGTTGAAATCCCAACGCCGGTTGTTACATCCTTAGCAAAAGAGACTAAACCTATTGCTGTTCCGGAAGTTAGAGTTGAGGAAACTAAACCAGTAATAGTTCCAGAAGTAAAAGTAGAAAATACAATTACGCCAGTTGAAACAAAGGTTGAAGAAGTTAAAACAGATACACCCTTAGTTACAAATAACACTAATATTGATGATTATTATAGTTACGTAAACCCATCCGGAGATATTCCAGTTACACCAGCGATAGATACAACTACTAAAACTCCTGAGAGTACTGATGATTACGTAGAACCGAAAGAAACTACTTAGTAGAACTATTTAAACCTTCACCTAGCTTATCTGACATTGTTTTATAACAAGTTTCTGTTCCAAAAGTTTTACAAATATTAGCTACAGAAACTCCCGTATCATCTTGAAGTTTTTTTACAAGAAGAACTCCGACGATAACAAGTACACTTACCAATACAGCTATTACAATTGCAGCCCTAAAATAAGGGTTATATAATACTACTTTTGTAAGAATTTGTTTAGCTTTATTTGCTACTATTTTTTCACCTTTTTGGAGTCCAGATTGAGCAGCAGACTGCAATAATCCTTGCTCTTGTGCATCTTCTGGTGAACCTTCTGGAGGTGGTCCAAGTTCTTCTTGAGTAATTCTAAGTCTACTTTCATCTCTAGGAATCCTTACTCCAGTTTTTGAATATCTTTCTATGTATTCTTCTTTTTCTGCCTCTCTAGCAGCGTTTGCATCGTCTAATGTGTTTGTAAGTGCCATAAATTTTTTTTAATCTATCCTATTCTATAGCTTTATGAGAGTATTTGACAAATTTTATTCTAAAAAATATAATACTGATAGTAAAAGCAATGATTGAGAAGAAAGACGTATCTTTGCAAAGAGAAGTGATGGTTGGTGAAAATCACTCAAAGAGAAATCCCTGCAGCTCATGAGCTGGAATGAGCAAGTTATACGTTTTTCGTTATATGTTATACGTTCTAGTTAATAATTAGAATACGTAAAACTTAAAACGTACTACGTAAAACGCAAACATTCCCGGACTAAACCGTTAAAAGTAATTAAGAATAAATAAAGGTGGTACCACGGTGAGAATTACGAATTAAGAATTACGAATTAAGAATATTAATCGCAAATCTGAATTTTTAATGAAATCGTCCTTTGAACATTAGGTGTTCAGCGGACGATTTTTTTTACCCCCTCTTATGAGAGGGGTGGCATGAGCGAAGCGAATGACGGGGTGTGTTAATTCTTCATAACTGGGGTTATGAATATCAGTTGGACCGCCCTAACAATAACGTGGTTTCGTGGCGGTATTAACTCCTCCCGACCTCCTCTTAAAAAGAGGAGGAGGAATACTTAAAATTATTTAGTTATTAAAATATTATTATGAAAACATCTAAACAAATTCGTGAAGATTTTTTAGGATTCTGGACTGAAAGTCCAAGAAACTTTAAAGTTGTTCCAAACATGTCGCTAGTTCCAAACGTTGATTCCACATTACTATTCGTAAACTCTGGAATGTTCCCATTAGCTCCATATCTTGGAGGTCAGCCACATCCACTTGGAGTTAGACTTTGTAACATTCAAAGATGTTTAAGAACTAACTATGACGAGATGATTGAGATTGGAGATAACAGACATACATTAATGTTTGAGATGATGGGAGATTGGAGTTTAGGAGATTTTTTTAAGGAAGAACAAATTCCATGGATTTTAGAATTCTGGGTAAAAGTAATGGGATTAGATCCAAGTAGAATTTATATTTCTGTTTTTGCAGGGGATGAAGATGCTCCACGAGACGACGAAGCAATTGCAATTTGGAAGAAAGCATTCAAAACATATGGAGTTGATGCTGATTTTTCTGAAGATATTACAAACCTGCCCGTTGATTTAGAAACAGGAAAAACTTGGAAACCAAGAATATTTCCATTTCCAAAGAAAAAGAACTGGTGGGAAAGAGCTCATGCACCAAATGAATTAGGTGGACCAACTTCCGAAATGTTTTATGACTTAGGAGAACCACAAGTAGAACAAGATAAATATGACATTAACGATGATTCTGGAAGATTTATTGAAATAGGAAACAATGTCTTTATGCAAAACAGACTAGACTCTAATATGAAATGGCAAACTCTTCCACAAAAAAATATTGATTTTGGAGGCGGATTTGAGAGAGTAGTAATGATTGCTCAAGGTAAAACAGATATTTTTGAGACTGATATTTACCAACCAATTATTAAAGTAATTGAAGAACTATCTGGAAAGAATTACAAAACTGTAGCAGGGGATGGTTTTAACCATCCTTGTGACAACGAATTTACGTCCTCATTTAGAGTTATAGCAGACCATGGTAGAGCAGCAGCATTTATACTTGCTGACGGAGTAACACCCTCTAATAAGGACCAAGGCTACATTTTAAGACGGTTTATTAGAAGACTTGTGAGATTTGGGAAAAAATTGGGAATTGAAGAAGATTTCACTTTGGGAGTTGCAGAATCTGTAATAGATACAATGAGTTATGCTTACCCTCATTTAGATGAGAATAGAGCACAAATTTTAGAGAAAATAGAAAAAGAAGAAAAAGTTTTCAAACAAACTTTAAATAAAGGTTTGAAGATAGTAGAAACATTTAAAGGAAAAGAACTAACTGGTGCAGAAGCATTCAACTTTTACGAGACTTATGGATTTCCATTAGAACTAACTCTTGATGAATTACATATTGATGAGAAAACTGCTGAAAAAATAACTGAAGACTTTAAATCTGAAGAAAAAAAACATAGAGAAAATTCTAGAGCTGGAGCAGAACAAAAGTTTAAGGGTGGTTTAGCAGATAGTTCTGTAGAAACTACAAAATTACATACTGCACATCATTTATTACTTGCAGCACTTCAAAGAGTTGTAAACCCAAATATTAAACAGAAAGGAAGTAACATTACTTCTGAGAGGCTCAGAATCGACTTTAATTTAGAAGGAAAATTAACACCAGAACAAATTAAAGAAGTTGAAGATTTGGTTAATCAAAAAATCGATGAAAAACTTACGGTAAAAAGAGAAATGATGAATAAAGAAGAAGCAGAGAAACTAGGAGCTCAAATGGAGTTTGGACAAAAGTATGGCGATGTAGTGTCAGTGTATTTAATGGGCAATGGAGACGATTACTTCTCTAAAGAGTTTTGTGGAGGACCACACGTCGAAAATACTGGTGAATTAGGAGAAGGTGGAAAGAAATTTAAAATCTTGAAAGAAGAAAGTAGTGGAAGCGGAATCCGAAGGATAAAGGCAGCATTAGTTTAATTAAGGCCAGAGTTTGAAGTGAACTCTGAATTACGAAAAGGCCGTGTAGCCTCGATGCACGATGAGTCCTATTGGACGAAGAGATGCAGATAGGTTCTCTTTGAGTACAGCCTCGTAAGTTATGTCACCCTGAGGCTCTCGAAGGGTGAATGGTTTAATATTCATGGTTCGAGAGCCTCACCATGACAAATAGAAAGTTATGATTGATTACAAAATAATCGCAGCAATTTATGGTTTCATTTTTGGATGTATTCTAGGAAGTTTTCTAGGACTTGTTCTAGATAGACTTCCTAGAGGCGAATCTATTATTTCTCCACCATCCCATTGTCCTAAGTGTAATGCAAGACTAAAGTGGTACGATAATATTCCAGTTTTTGGATATATTCATTTACATGGAAAATGCAGAAACTGCGGAACACAAATTCCTATTCGAGACTTTCTTGTTGAGACAGGAATGGGATTTGCTTTTGCGATCGTAATCTTCTTAGTCACATTTAATTAAAAATTCACTGACTTAGCTGATTTGTTTAGATTCTATTTGAGTAGTCCTAGCAAAAAAACACCCCGTCGCTTCGCGCCACCCCTCTTATTAAGAGGGGTAGTGAACGTAGAGAACAGGGTGTTTTAATTAACGCAACTCTGTTGGCTTTATAGGTATTGAAGATTACAGGTGGTAAAGTCTTATAAATTTACAATCATAATACTCCTCTCGTGACCATAATTAGAATAATCTTTCGAAGCTAACTCAAAATCATACTTTTCAAACTCCTCCAAAGAATTATTCTTAGAAGCATTCTTTAATACATCTATAAATCTTGGTTCATCCATTGTTTTTAAAAAACCATCTGAATAAATTACAATAGTATCTTTTTGACTTATATATACATTTCCAAAATAAAGAAAATTCAATGCAATTTCTTCTCCAGTTAAAGATCCATAACTTACACACTCATCATTCTGTACTTGTTTTGGATTATTTCTAAATTCTTTTCTATTTAAAATTCTGCTTTCTGGTTTATTCCAATCGTAATTTGTACGATATGGATTTGCATCACTATAAAAGTACTTTTCGTATACCTCAACAGAGTTAGGAGTATTAAATTTTATATTCCAATTTTCATCGTAAATTCTTACACCACAATCTCCTATTGCTCCCCACATTAGATTATTCTCATTAATTACTACACCTGTTGCTACACATGCCCAATAGTCATTAGCTAGAAAATCGGGATTAGGATTTTTTTCTAGATTCAATTCTTTAATTTTAGTATTACCTAAAATAAAAGAAGATTCTAAATTATCTAAATTCAGTTCGGTTCTTTGTTTTAAGGATTCAACAAAGTTTTTTGTAAAGGTATCGGAAGCAATTTTTGCAGGGCTGGGTTTTGGATAAGAATTAACTATTTGTTCCTCAGTTAAATTTGTAAAGTCTGAAAATCCAACAGGATCTCTTGTAATACCATCTGCAATTGCAAAAATATTGCCATCATGGAGTATTGAGTCTTCTAACTCTTTTTTATTTTTGTATTTGAAGCTTGGTTGTTGTAGTTTAAGTACTTGCATACTTCATTTTAGCTTTTCTGCAGATTTTTTGGAGTTTTCTATCTCATATTTACTCGGAGTAGCTGTAGTGTAAATGATTTGCTTATTTCTTTTTGCAAATTCTTCAAATTTTAATGGTCGATTATCCAATGCCGATCTCATTCTAAAACCATAATCTACAAGATTAGTTTTTCTTGCCAAGTCTCCATTAAACATTCCTCCAACTTGTGGAACTGTAATATGAGACTCATCGATAATTGTTAAATAATCATCCGGAAAATAGTCTAATAGAGTAGAAGGTGGAGTTCCTGGCACACGACCATCAATGTATCTAGAATAGTTTTCGATTCCTTTACAGAAGCCTGTTTCTTCTAGCATTTCTAAATCGTAATTAACTCTTTGTCTAAGTCTAGAAGCTTCTATCATTTTGCCAGCAGCCTCGAATGCCTTTACTTCTTTTTCTAAATCTTCTCTAATAATTCCAAACGCTCTTTTTAATTTTTCTTCTGGACTAACATTATGTTTTGCCGGGAAGATTGTAATTTTTTCTACCTTATCTACAAGTTCTCCAGAAATTGGATTTATTAATCTTATAGCTTCCAAAGTATCTCCAAAAAACTCTAATCGTACCGCTCTGTCATCGGATGTAGTTAAGTTAATATCTACATTTTCTCCTCTTACTCTATATGTTCCTGGAGCAAAATCATTATTTGTTCTATCGTACTGCATATCTCTAAGTCTTGTTAAAACTTTTTCTCTTCCAAATTCTTTTCCAACTTCCAAATCTACGGACATAGACTCGTAGTCTTCTGGATTTCCTAATCCATAAATACAACTGACTGTTGCAACAATAATTACATCTTTTCTAGATAGAAGCATTTGAGTAGCTGAGTTTCTATATCTTTCAATGACTTCGTTAATATCTGAGTCCTTTTCAATATATAGATCTCTTGAAGGTACATATGCTTCCGGTTGGTAGTAATCGTAGTAACTTACAAAGTATTCAACTGCATTTTCTGGAAAAAATTCTTTAAACTCTGCATAAAGCTGTGCAGATAATGTTTTATTGTGTGAAAGAATTAATGTAGGTTTTTGAACATTTTGAATAATGTTTGCCATTGTAAATGTTTTCCCTGTTCCAGTAGCTCCAATAAGAGTTTGGTGATCTAGGCCTGCCATAACTCCAGCTGTTAATGTATTAATTGCATCTGGTTGGTCTCCTCCTGGTTGAAATTGTGAATGTAGTTTAAATTTCATAAAACAATTATACTATATAGTGCAAATCAGTGCAGGTGCTTGATATTGATTTGGTTTCCATATAAAGTGAATGAGTTGTTAATTAAATAAAATATGGATTCAAACAATAAATCTGAACTTTTTCTTCAGAGAAATATTAAAGAAATCGTTGGTGAAGCTCTCGAAAGATTAGATAAGCTATCTGAAACATATGATACTTATCACAATTCTCCAAATATAAATGCATTAGATAATAGACTACTTTCACCTTTCTTTTATGAAATTAGAAAGTTGAGAACTATTATAGATACCCATCACGACAGTTTTAATGAAGATACTTCCAAAGCTATATTTTGGTATGTAATTCTATCTTATTTAGAAGTTTTAGCGCAGTTAAATTTAGTTCGAACTAAAGAGTTTAATGAGTCAGAGCTTAAATATAATATTAAAGATTTTCTTAAATATATTTGCGAAAGTTTAGGTGAAGATTATTCAAAGCTAGAAGCTACAAGTCTTTACCCTACAGGTTTTGGGATAGGAATAACTTTAACAAATTCAGTTCTAATGCGAAGACTTTTTAATGGAGCTTATGACGAAACATTTGAGAAATGGCTTAGAGGTGAAGGAGGTATGCTATGTTTACTTTCAAAAGGTCTAATGGGTATGGGCACTTGGCTAATGGATTTGAAAGAATATTGCAAAAGAAACGATGTTGATGATAACAAGCTAATTAATATGCTTATTGAGCAGTGTGGGTACGTTAGTGTGCCTCCAGATTCAAATATAATTACTACACTTCCCACACACATTCACAAGAGGTTAAAAAGTATTGAAAAGAAGATCGAAGAATCAGATGGATCTGTTAATTTTGAGGAAGTCTACATTACACTTGACGATATGAAATCTAACTTTACAACTTTAAAGAAGTTTTATAAGGATTTAGAAAGTCAATACCCATATGCTATAATTAAACAATTCTCAGTAGTTTTAAATAACGGTTCAATTTGGAAATTGAACGAATCAAGAATGATTGTACCAGTTAATAAAGTATGATGATAAATATACCTTTAGAAAGAAAATTAGATGTTATGGACATACCAAATTTAATAGGATTAAGATTCTATCCTTTCTACGCTTACAGATTAAGAATGGGATTGAAAATTATAAATGGTAATGAATCTGGTCTAAAACTTGAAGATGCAGTAAAAGCAAAATTAGATGCTGGAATAATTCTAGATGCTGAATATATTAGATTCTTTGAGTTATTAAATATATACAGAGATCTTGAATCTAAAGGAGACCAAATTCCTTCAATGGAATCCAATAAACAGGAACAGGAGTTAAATCAACTGGTAGAGATACTAGATACTATTACGGAAGAAGACACTGAGCTTCTTTTTAGAATAATATCTTCCCTAGAAGGTTAAGCACTAACTCTCACACCTAAATCCTTAAAAAGAAAGTCCTCGGCTTTCTTTTTTAATTCCTCTAAAGTACCGTCATTCTTTATAGAAAAATCATACTTGGCATTTGCAACCTGAGAATCTGCAGGATTAAGTAGAACTTCATTTGTCTTTCTAGAAACAATTAATGTTTTAGTTTCTGGAAAAGCTTCTACAAATTTCTCAATCTCTTTTACCTCACGCATATGAAGAAAGAAGGATCCATCTCCTAAAGTTTCAATTTTGTTTTTAAGATAATTAAAAGGTCCATCGTCGTACTTTACCCAAGCCATCTTAATATCGTGCCAGAATTCTCTTACTGCGTCTGTCTTATTAGCAATATTTGCAGGTGCACCAAGAATTCCAGCAGCTTCTTTTACAGGGTCAATAGAGGAAATATTATAACAAGCAATATTCAAAGGCTTTAAAATTTGTTGGCAAATTTCCACAAAAGTATCTTTACCCGAACGACCAATGCCGTTAATAACAACAATATATTTCATAAAAAATTTGTGTCATCCCGCATTTATTGCGGGATCTAAATAAATGACGTCGCAATTTGAAATTCTATTTCTTCATTTTTTCATTCTTTAATTCCTTCATTTCATCTACGCATCCACATATCTTACTCCATTCTGGATCGTTTATACATTTGGGATTTCTTGCTGTACACATAAATCTTCCATGAAATATTATTCTTAAACTCCAAACTTCCCATTCTTTTTGTGGAAACAGTTTCATTAAATCTTGTTCTACTTTTACAGCGTTATCTCCGTTATCGCTTAAATCTAATCTTTTGGAAACTCTCAAAACATGTGTATCTACAACTAACCCAACTGGTAAAGTTCCGTTCTTTTTCGAAAACCATTCATTAATAATTACATTTGCAGTTTTCCTTCCAATTCCTGGTAATTCTGTAAGTTCTTCCATTGTTCCTGGAACTTCTCCGTTGAACTTTTCAATAATCATTTTTCCTAAATTTACTAAATTTCTAGATTTAGTTTTATAGTAATTTATTCCACCTATAAACTTTTCTAAATCTTCAATTTTTGCTTTTGCGAAATCTTCTGCAGTCTTATATTTTTCAAATAGAGCGGGTGTCTTTTTATTTACTGTAGAATCTAATGTCTGAGCAGATAAAGCTACCGCTATTAAAAGTTGAAGTGCATCTTTATGTTCTAAAGGTGTTTCTACGGTTGGATAATCTCGTTTTAATAATTCTTTTACTTTTTCTAATTTTTGTTTTGAAATCAACTTTAACTATTTAAGAATTGCGTTAATTCTTCCAAATGATGTTTTGGTAATTCACTTAAAACCTCAGAATGCCCTGCATTTGGAATAGATATAAGTTTAGCACCTTCAAAGATATCTATTAATTTTTTTGTAGAACTCGGAGTTACTACAGGATCTGCTTCTCCAACAACTACTAATATTTTTGTCTCTAATTTAAACTTCCTACCTTCAATATTATATTCTGTCATTATGAAATCAATTAGTTCAGCAAGAGATCTGGGTGAAGATTTCTTAATTCTATTTAGCTTTTCCTCTTTAGTATAGGCTTCTAATGGCTCATTTGATTTTACATCAATTATTCCCAAAGCCTTATACGCTGTTCTCATATAGAAACTATTTAAGGATGTTACTTTTAGAAACCGTATTAATGCATTATTAAATGAGGACATTTCTAAATGAGCAGATGAAGATATTAGTACTGCATGATTTGGTTGTAACATTGGTGAATCAAATATTTGTTGTGTTGTAAAACTTCCTGCCGAATGCCCCATTACATCATATTCTTTAACTCCTAATTTATTTAAAAAGTTAGAAATATAACCTGTGTAATTAGATAATGTATGGAAAAGTACTAATTCGTCTGAATCTCCAAATCCATTCATATCTGGAACTAAAATTTGATACCGATCTTTCAATGTCCCAATAATCCATCTCCAACAAGCCCAATCTTGAGATAGGCCATGTAACAGTAATAATATTGGTTTATTATCTAGCATTGGAAGTTGATGGAAATCTGCATCATCTGATATATCTGAGTTAAAGTAAGCAAAATTATAATTACTCCCTTTTAGCATTACTTGATGAAAAGAAAACTCATCTTTAGATTCTTTAGTTAAAGCATGTCCAAGATACTTTAAAGAATCTTGATTATTTTGAATAATTCTATCTAATTCACTAATAACCATAGCTGGAGTAGTCTTACCTTCAGTTCTTGCGAATTCTAATACTTTTTTACCTAAATATATTTGTTCTTCTGCCTCATAATTTCTTTTAAGTGATAATTTAAATTCAACTAAGTAATCGTCAAATTTAGAAAGTGTTACTGTTGTTTTCTTTTGTTCTTCTAATAAATCTCTTTCTTCTTGGGATACAGTTAGATCGTAGAATGTAAGATCGTATTTTGAGCTTATATTTCTAGGTAAATGTTTAACTAATAATTTTTGTAGTTCGTATCTTAATTCTTGGAAGAGAAAATTTTCTTCAATTTGATTTAGAAGTTGAATACTTTCAGAATCATTTTTAAAAATCTCTCTATTTAAGAGTTCATTTAATTCTGGAGTAGAGTATTGAGCAGGAATCTCGCCAGTTATAGCAAGCATTTCAACTATCTCACTAATGTTTTTATTATCTATTAAAGTTAGAAGTTTTTGAGTAAATTTTTCTAAGTCTACTAAATCTTTTTTACTGAGTTCTTTTAATATTTTTATTAATTCCTTATCAGAGAAAGAATCAACAACCTTTTTTACAACACTTGGGGATAAAGAAAAATACAAATTTTTTGTTACTTTTGAGATATCATCAAAAGACTCTTTTGCTTCTTTTATAACCTCTTTGTCTGTATCTAATGGATTATCTCGATCTTGAGATTGAGGCATAATTAGCTATTTAAGAATTCTAATAATTTATATTTATATTTAGTTGGCAAGATTTCTACAGGATCACTGTGGCTTGCATTTGGGATTGGAAGAACTTCTACATCTTCGAATACAGCCGCAAGTTTCTGTGTAGTACTTGGAGATACAACAAAGTCTTTTTCTCCATACACTATTAAACATTTCGATCTAGTTTTAATTTTCTTTCCAACTATATTGTATTCCAAAATCATACTTTCTATTAATTCTGCTAATGATCTTGGAGAAGATTTACCATGTCTCCTAATATCTTTATCTGAGATTTTAACACCAAAGAATTTTTGAATCTTACCTAATACACTTCTTCCATGGTTAAACACACTCTGAACAAAAAGATGATCTAAGGATGTGGTTTTTAAGAAAACAACCAATCCATAGATCATAAACGAAACAGATGCATCTGGTGATGATGAAATCATAATTGCATGCTCAGGATCTAATACTGGTGAATCTAAAATGGATTGAACAGTAAAGCTTCCTGCAGAATGTCCAATTAAATTGTAATGTTTGACATCCAATCTTTTTAAAAAGTTTGAAACATAAGCAGCATAATTTCCAAGAGTATGAATTAGCACGAGCTCACTTGAATCTCCAAAACCATTCATATCGGGAACAATTATTTGATACTTATCTTTTAGTGCTGAGATCATTATTCTCCAATTACCCCAGTTTTGAGTTATACCGTGGAGCATAACTATTACAGGTCGATCGTCTAGCTTTGGCAATTCGTGAAATTCTGTATCTTTTTGATTTCCTCCAAAATACGCAAAATTATAATTACTACCCATTAATCTTAATTGATGGAATGAATAACTATCTTCAGAATCCATTGTAATTTCTAATCCAAGTTCATCAAACAAATGTTTATGCTGCAAGGCTTTTTCTAATTCTTCAGTTATTTCTTCTGGAATAATTCTATCTTCTAATTTTGCATAGTAATTAACTTTCTTTCCTAAATAAATTAATTCTTCTGGTTCATATTTTCTTATTACTCCAAGCTTAAATTCAACAATGTAATCATCAAATTGAGACGGTGTAGATTCTGCTCTTTTTTGTTTTTCTAATAACTCTTGCTCTTCTGGCGTAACTCCTAGATCGTGAAATGTTAAATCGTATTTAGAATGGACATTCTGTGGTAAATGCTTTATTAGAAGTTGCTGAATCTTATATCTTAAACCTTGTATAGCAAATAGAATTTCTATCTCGTTTAATAATAAGATTTCTTTTGGATCGTTTTTAAATACTTCTTTATATAGTAAGTCTTTTAATTCGTCATTTAGGAGGTGCTTGGGTATTTCTCCACTTATTGCAATTGATGTTACTATTTCTCGGACATTTTTTTTATTCACTAATGTATCTATTTTCTTTGTGAATGCTTCTAGATCATCAGGAGAGTACTTACTAAGCTCATGTAGTATTCTAATTAAAGTTTCATCATTAAAAGTTTCAATTACTTTTGTAACTACTCCTGGGGATAACGAGAGGTAAAACTGCTTAGAATTATCATTTATATCTTCGAAGGACTCTTTTATTTCTTCTTTATATTCTTTTGTAGTATCTATTTTGTTACTACGCTTTGAAAAATCTTCTTCCATAAATATTTATAAATATATAAGCAATTACCATACTATACATTAAATAAGCATAAGTAAGCAATGGGATAGTTAACCACAACTTCCGAACTCGTCTTTCTTTTGTTATTAATTGAATTTTACCCTTGCATACATTATAATTACGGGACTTACGTAGGTTGCTAGGGTAGCTCAGCTGGTAGAGCACTCGCCTGAAGAGCGAGGTGTCGGCAGTTCAAGTCTGCCCCCTGGCACCATAATTCTTCTTTCCTAATTTATTTGTTAAAAATAAAAACATGGCAAAACAAATTTTCGTAAATTTCCCAGTAACAGATTTAGCAAAATCAACAGCATTTTATGAAGCATTGGGCTTTACAAAAGACTCTAAATTTTCAGATGGAAATGCGAGTAGTATGCAATGGTCTGAAGAGATTTATTTTATGATTTTAAAAAAGGATTTTTATAAAACATTTCTAAAGAATAAAGAAATTGCTGATACAACAAAAGTAAACGCAACTTTAATAGCATTAACATTAGATTCTAAAGAAGCAGTGCAAAAATTTGCTGAGACTGCAAAAGCAAATGGAGGAGATTTCTATAAATTAGAAAATGGTGTTCCAGAGGATATGATGTTTGGATTAGAAGTTACAGATCCAGATGGAAATCACTTAGAACCAGTTTGGATGAATACTGAATTTAATCCACATAATTAAGTTAAATTATTGAGCCCTCAATCAAGAGGGCTTCTCAATCCTCAAGTGATATAATCCTATTAGTTGCAAAAGCAACTAGAATCAGGAGGTTATATGAAGAAGTTCCTTCACTCAATGCTGAAAATCTGTGGGAATTCCCAGATTTTTCAGCTCTCGATTTTAGCGCCATATCACCAATATGATTTGGAGCGGCGGGAGTTATCTCTCGCCTAAAAACCTTTCACTCAATCTCATTTCCAGCTATAATTTCAACATATATTATTTTATTCCAATTTTATTATGAAGAAAGTTGTTATAGCTGTAGTAGTGCTTCTACTATTGTGTTGCTGTTGTACAGTAATAGGCGCAGTATTATTATTTACAAGCCCAAGTGGTTATGTAGAATTTAATGGACAATGTTTACATAGAGGTGAACAATCTAACCCAAAATCTGGACCATGTGTAGCAGCTCCTTTGGAAGGTCAAACTCCTAGTACAACACCTAATCCAGCGCCTACACCAACTACAAATGGATCAACTACAATTTACTCTGGAAGAAATTCAGATGAATATGTTTTTGCTTACTCAAAGAAATTCTTTTTAGATGATGGTGAGTCTGATATTACTCATGTTTATGCAAAAGACCCTAAAGATAATCAAGTAGGAGATTTTAACGATAATTTAAACATTACAACTGCATCTGATGCTTTAAATGTTACTCAGGATAATTGTGATTATTACTCAGAACAATTATTAGCAAGCATTGGTACAAGTTTAAATATTGACCAAACATCTGTTGCTACAGACATCCAAACAATTAATGGATTAAAGGTTTGTGTAGTGAGTTGGGAAGGTTCAATTACTGGAATTGACTTTACACAACAACAATATGTATTCTCCGATTCTGTATTAGATAAGAATTTTATTGTAACAGTATCTACAGCTGCAGATAGTACAAATGTTGGAGCATTTGCAAATATTGTAGATTCTTTTGAGACCAAATAACTGATAAACCTGCGTGCGAAAGCACGCTTAGGTTTTCGTTATCTCATGAATGAATTATTGAAAAAGGAGTACAAGATTACTTTTTTCTGATATAATCATTCCACGTTATGTTTAGGGCGCTTAGCTCAGCTGGTTAGAGCATCTCGTTTACACCGAGGGGGTCGGGGGTTCGAATCCCTCAGCGCCCATTAATCTAAAATCTATGTTGAACAAAAATAAGATTCCATTATATATTTTATCTTGCTTCGCAGTACTTTCACTTTGCCTTATAGCCTTAGCTGCTTCATATTACTTAGTAATATATTTACCTCAAAAAGACAAAGAAGTGACTAATTCATCTCCTAAGACAAACCAAGATAATCAATCCACCAAGAGTATTCAAGATATACTAGATGAAATTGGTCCACCAGCAAATAAATCAGTTCTGTTAGATAATTGTATTAATGATGCCTATACAGCATATAAAAATAATTGGAATAATGATTGTATTAATAATGGATTAGGCACATCTACAACATCTGGGATTAACTGCTCATTACCTGCATCTAATGCAAATAGATGGGATCAACTGCATAAAGAATCTACTGATTTATGTATACAATTATATAAATAGTGACTTCAACAAAACCTACTAAACAATACCCTGAAGAATATTTTGAAACTCAACCCGATTTTATTGATTGGATGGAGAAGAACCACGATAAAGAAGATGGAGTTTGGTTAATATTCTATAAAAAAGCCTCTGGGAAAGAATCTATAAATTACGATCTCGCACTAGAAGTAGCGCTTTGCTACGGATGGATTGATGGGATTTCAAACAGAATTGATGAAGAAAAGTATAAACAAAAATTTACTCCCCGAAGAGAAAAAAGTATTTGGTCTAAAGTAAATAGAGACAATATTGCTCGACTTACTGAGCAAGGCAAAATGAAACCTTCTGGAATTGCAGAAGTTGATAGAGCTAAAGCCGATGGGAGATGGGATGCAGCATATGATTCTTCAGCAACTATGAAAGCTCCCGAAGATTTTCTCAAAGAACTTTCTAAAGATAAAAAAGCTGAAGTGTTCTATAAGACCCTAAATAAAACCAATCTCTACGCAATACACTGGAGATTACAAACCGCAAAAAAGCCAGAAACACGAGCAAATAGAATGAAAGTAATTCTAGAAATGCTTCATGAAGGCAAAAAATTCCACTAATTAATTTATGTCATTGCGAGGAGCCGAAGGCGAAGTGGCAATCCCGTGACTTTTGTAATTACTCAACTTACGGGATTGCTTCGCTTCGCTCGCAATGACCTACAACATTACGCAACTCTGACAAGCTTTATAGCACTTGAGTAATACAGGTGGTAAAGTCATGAATGTACCCCCAATTTCACTAATATATAGACACATACATGCGATATTAGTTATAGTATAATAAATAAATTACAATAATTTTGACTCTTAAATAATATGTCTTCATTAGTAATAGAAGGTGGACACAAACTAAAAGGTACCGTAACGGCTTTGCCAAATAAAAATTCTATTCTTAAAATAATTCCTGCTGCTGTTTTAGCAGACGGACCAGTTACAATTCATAATGTTCCAAAGAGTACTTCTGTTAGAGTTTTACTACAAATCTTTAAACAACTTGGAGGAAAAGTTGCCTATCTTAAAGATAATTCGATTAGATTAGACGGAACTACAATCAACACTTCTGCTGTTGATGAAGAATTAGCAATGAAAGAAAGATCTTCTTTCTTATTTTTAGGCCCACTTGTATATAAATTTGGAAAATCTTCAATTAGAGATGGAGGTGGATGTAAATTAGGAAATAGACCTTTAGATACATTATTCCAAGGACTCGAAGGATTAGGAGTAAAAGTTGATAGTGGAGATGGATATAAGATTTCTGCTGATGAATTAAAAGGAAGCAAAATCTGGTTATTAGAAGCTTCTGTAACTGGGACTGAGAACTTGGTTTTAGCTGCTGTAAAAGCCAAAGGTACTACTGTGATTTACAATGCTGCATGCGAACCTCATACACAAGATTTATGTAATTTCTTAGTTTCTATTGGCGCACAAATTGAAGGAATTGGAACTAATCAATTAACAATTATTGGAGTTGAATCTTTAACTGGAGGAGAGTGGACAATTATTTCCGATCATATAGATATTGGAGGGTTAATGGTTACTGCTTTAGTTACTGATGGAGAAATTACAATTAAAAACGCAATCCCTCAGCATATGACTCAAGTAATTAATTACTTTAGGAAGTTAAATGCAAAAATCAAAATTCAAGGAGACGATATCTTTATACCTAGTGGACAAAAACTTGAATGTAAGGTGAATATGAAGGGTGACATGGATAAAATTAACGATCTTCCATGGCCAGGATTCCCAGTCGATTTAATTCCACAAGCATTAGTTTTAGCACTAAAAGCAAAAGGTAGTATTAGAGTTTATTCAACACTTTATGAAGTTCAATTGATTGAACTATATGCTGAGTTATTTAAAATGAATGCAAAAATGACAATGGGAAATCCTAATATGATTATTACTTATGGACCAGCAGAATTTATTGGAACAAAGGTAAATGCTTCTACGATAATTCAATGTACGCATGCATTAGTTTTAGCTGCTCTTGCTGCAAAAGGTAAGACTACAATAGATAATGCAGATATTATTTATAGAAGATTCCCAGAGATTGTACAGACGTTGTCTGCTTTGGGTGCAAAAATTAGTAAGGCGTAATGAAGATTTTCGAAAACTACAACATAAAAGAATTTAATACTTTTCAACTTAGTGTAAAAGCAGATAAGTTTATTATTATTGAAAATGATTCTGAGCTTAAAAATATAACTAATGAATTTTCTAATAAATTTTTTATTCTAGGAGGAGGAAGTGATGTTGTTTTTACAAAAGATTTTTCTGGAACAATTATTAAAATTGATACCAAAGGAATAAATGTAATTAAAGAAGATGAAAATAGTATTTGGATTGAGGTTGAAGCTGGTGAAGATTGGGATATGTTTGTTGAGAAGACTATAGAGTTGAAAGGATATGGTTTAGAAAATCTTTCTTTAATACCTGGAGATGTTGGTGGATCTGCTGTTCAAAATATTGGAGCTTATGGGGTGGAAGCAAAAGAATTCATAGATTCAGTTGAATATTTCGATATAGAGTCCCTAGAATTAAAAAAATTGATGAATAATGAACTTAAGTTTGCTTACAGAGATAGTATTTTTAAACATGATCTAAAAGATAAAGCAATCATTACAAAAATTGTTTTTAAATTAAATAAACAAGCCTCTCTAAAATTAGAATACACAGATGTTCAGAAAGTTATGAATGAGAATGGAATCACATCTGAAAATCTTACACCAAAAAAATTAAGACAAATTATTATAGATATTCGAACTCTAAAATTAGAAGATCCTAAATTAGTTGGAAACGCTGGAAGTTATTTTAAAAATCCAATAATACCTGAAGACAAAGCATTGGAGCTTCAAAAGTCTTATCCTGAAATGAAATTTAATCTTGTAGATAAAAACGACGTTAAACTCTCTGCAGGGTGGTTAATAGAACAAGCTGGATGGAAAGGGTGGACATCAGACAATGGGAAATATGGAGTTTCTAAAAAACACGCATTAGTTTTAGTAAACTATTCCGATGCAAAAGGTGAAGATATTAAATATCTCGCCGAAAGTATAAAAGCATCAGTTAAAGAAAAATTTGGAATAGAACTTGAAGAAGAAGCTATTCAAATTTAAAAATAATTATCCCCAAATTTCTCGTTTAAATCAATTTGTACATCTCTAAACTTAGAGAGTAGAGTATTACTTCATTTAGAATATCTTCTCAATTTAAAGCGTTAAGTTACTCGTTTTTGGAGTTCTTTCTTTCTCTTAACACTTCTTTATTTTGGTGATATCCTATACACATATCTCGTAGCAATACTCTGGGTATTTTCTAGGTGTATTTAATAAGTAAATTTAAAATAGTTTCTTTATACACTCAGACTTCTGTTCCACGTAACAGGTAGAATTTGTTACTATTTTCTAACGAGATACTACACCATACTTTTCTCTCCAATTAATAGACTGCTAGTAATAATAGAGTGAGCACTATTGTCATTTATAGCGTTCTAAGTATCTTGATGTGCAGAAAAGTAGAGAAGGGGCACTTTTAAGGTGTATGATGTTAGAGTAGCTTCTGTAAAAATTTTAGGGTTGTAAACGACATATTACCCTTTAACTTTTTTAAGAAATCTAATATCATCAAGGAGATAGATGGCAAAATAAACGTATAAGTATTTAGAACACGAATTTTCAGATTGTCATACTTTTAGGGTTCAATCGAGGATTTCCCAAAAAAGCCCTATTTTCGATAATTGTGACGAAAAAAGTGATGTTAACAAAATTTGTTAAATTTATAACTTACCTAACGTAACACTACGAAACATTAATGAGTAAAATACGAAACCTTCCAGAAAATTTAATCAACCTAATTGCTGCCGGAGAGGTAGTAGAAAGACCATCTTCTGCAGTTAAAGAGCTACTTGAGAACTCTATAGATGCTGGTGCAACTGAAGTTACATTAAAAATTGAAGACTTCGGTAAAGGACTAATAGAAGTGTCTGACAATGGCATAGGTATGGATAAAGAGGATGCATTAAAGGCATTTGAGCAACATACAACTTCAAAAATTCACGAGGAAGAGGATTTAAATAAGATTAATACCTTAGGATTTAGAGGAGAGGCCTTAGCAAGTATTTCATCAGTTGCTGACTCTATTATAATAGAAACAAGAGCAGAGGGGGTGCCTGCTGTTAAATTAAATATAAAGAATACAGACAGAGTATTCGACAGTTCCGCAAGAGTAGACCACGGAACAACTATTAGAATCCAGTCCCTATTTAAAAATGTACCTGCAAGATTAAAGTTTTTAAAATCTGATGCTACAGAACTTAAATACATTGCAAATACATTCACAGAGATAGCTTTAACGCACCTTAAAGTTAGATTCGAGCTAA
>JBDSRX010000052.1:0-4097 GCA_039929105.1 Candidatus Dojkabacteria bacterium | reverse complement strand
GACGTTGAGTTTATTTTATTACCATCTAAATTATTTTCAGCAATAAATTCAGAATAATCTAACGACTCTGCTTGAACATAAACATTTTTATTCTCTACTTCCTTATTTAAAGTATTTAGTAATATAGGAAGACTTATGTTTGCATTTGTTAAGAACGAATTGAATGTATATGCAAGTAATTGTGTACTTAATCTATATTTTGAAGCTAAACTTTCGTTATTATCTTGTACACTAATTAAATTTGTTAAGAAATTTCCTTGTGCAAAATCGATATTATTAACTTCGAACTTCCTACCATTAGAAATTGATTTAATTATTTCGTCTAAAGTACTGTAGTTCAAAATACTTACACCATCAATCTCTTTTTTAAAACTAGATCCAAAAACTTTCTTAACAATGGATTGATATTCATTAAAATCGGATACATTTCCTATATCTGACAACGTTAAGTTCGCTGCTGTTTTATATGTATATTTTCTATTATTAATTTCTTTAAGATCTGCTGCTGTAACTGCAGACATGTCTGGTGCAAAATCTGTTGCTGAATTAACCACTATATCTGTAATACTACCTTTATTTACAGTAACTAAAGCAAAAGATGCAACATCACCACCTATTGGTTTTAATCTAGTATTGTCTAATAGTAAAAATAAATATACCTTTGTACTCTTATATCCTAATAAATCTGCGATATTTTCTATTGATGTAGATGAATTTGCCCATTTTTGACTCTCTTCAATACTCTTTGTTAATTGATTAAATCTTCCTTGAATAAAACCTGGGTATAATGTTGAATCAACTTTTCCTGCTAATTCAGAACTTTTATCGATCTTATCTTTTCCTAAATTTAAAAATGGAGATCGTATATCCATTTCTTTTAAATATTCAGAATAATCTGAGCCATTATTTGCAACTGCAAGATAACTATCAGAACCTGCTCTTAATTGTGTATTATTTTTAAAATTATTTAAATAATCATAGAATGGAGCTGCTGCATAAGAAATGTTAGAAACTCCGTCGGCATAAAGTTTAAATGCATCAATACCTTTCTTTACCTCAGTATAATTTTTTCCTAAAGCAATAACTCTAGCAGGCACCTCAAATCTATCTAATACTGTATCAATATTTGATAATGAATTTTTAATCTTATCTGCATTTCCAGAGACTAGATCTAATCTCGAATTAATAATATTTGATTCAAGACTTTGATACTCAGGAATTATTAATAAAAGCTCCTTGGCTATAACAATAGCGGGTGAGAATATATAAAGGTAAAACCCTATTAGTAATGCAAAACTTACTATAATAAGAACCGCCTCAGCTGGAGTTTTATTTTTAAATACACTAAATGTTTGCCCTAAATTCCTAACCTTCTCCCAGCTCCAATTTGTAATTCTTTCTGTAAATGTTCTGGGCTTTCTTTTTCTTTTATCTCGAATTGTATTTGCTGCATATTCCATTTGTCTTTTTTTCTCTTCCTCTTGCCTTCTTCTTTCAGCTATTAATCTTGAGATTGGTCCAGCAGTATCGTCTACTGCGGAACTTGGAACTTGTCCTTTATCTGCTAAATCTACAAAACTTTTTAATTTATCCACAAAATTTTTATTTCCAGGTGCCTTTGAATTTGTACTTAGTTCTAATAAGTGGATCTTGGCTGCTGCAATAGATTGCTTAATCGCTTTCTCAAAAGGAACTCTTGTAGTCCAACCTATTTGGCTTAAGTTTGGTGCAGGTTTATAGAATTTTATAGTTGGTAAATTATCTTTTTCATCTACAAATTCAATATTTTGGGCATTCTCTTCTACTTCTTGTATTTTATAAGCAATTGATAAGTGACTAAATGCATTCTCATAACTTAAAGAATACATATTACCTTTAGTATTAGGTGAGAATTGTGCTTTAATAATTCCATAAGCAGCATCTAAAACATGAACTAAGAATTCAGTATCTAAACCATCTTTCTTTAGTTTTAAGTTTTCTCCTTTTGAAGCGGACATAATTAGCTCTACAAAAGATGTATCTCGATTGAAATCTATTCCATCTCCAATAATTTCTGCTAGCCTTACTATTCTTGCATCTAAATTTACTCTTTCGTTATATTCAATAGACAAGCTTTCTGCATATCTTTGTAATTCTAGGTTTGTATAAATCTTGTGCTTTGTAGAAGCATCTGAAGAGTAATTTAGGCCTAGATCGTCGTTTGCTAAAGCTCTTTGATGGGCTTTAATAGAGGTTGTAAGTAGAACTTTAGCATCAAATTTGGAAGCAAGTTTAAGTGTAGAATCGAAATAATTAGAGAAATTCAAAAAATCTTGTGTCGATACTTGTGCAAGTGTATCCCCTGTGTCGTGGGCAAAATAAAATACATAGTCTAATCTTCTAATTTCTTCATCTAGATTAGGTATAGTGGTGAAATCTAAAAATGAAACTAAAGCATCATGTGGAAAAGAATTTAGTTTTATTAGATTTTCTTCTGTATAACTATCAACAATAATCACATATCCACCCTGTTCTATTAAAGAGTCTGCTATTTCTAAACCAAGTTTAGACAAACCACCAATAATTAATGATGTTGGATATTTTATTGTATTTTTTAGTCTGTATTGTTCGGGTATCATAGTTTATTCAACATTTACTGGCAAAACCATTAATTGGGCTTCTAGGTTAAGATCGTAGTTTCTTAGTTTATCTCTATCCTCTTGGCTTTCAGGTAAGATAGTAAATTCTAAAGTTTCATATCCAGATTTAAATATCCTTACTTTCTTCTGAGAGTTTAAATCTATATCTGTACTGTACTTGTTTCCATTAAACTTATCCACTGCAATAGATTCTACTTGTATTTGAGCATTGTCAGTATTTAAACTTACATTTAATTTACTTTGAGAATTTAAATCTGTCTTTTTTGTAGCAAAAATAAAATGTCCTTCAGAGAATTCTTGTGATGGGCCAATAAAATATGATGACGCAACAGTATTTCCTTCTTCAAAGGTAATTAATTTACTAAATGTCCAGAATTGATTTGGATCTTCCGATTTTCTAGATATAGAAACCATTCTCTCTCCAGGAGTTACTGTATCGTAAAAGAATGGTGATTTTTCTGGTGTTACACTACCTACATCTTTCCCATCAATCTGAATATTTAATTCCCCTCCTAAAGAGAAAACCTGAAGGCCTGAAATTGAATCTGGTTTTCTTATTCCAAAAAGATTTCTAGCATCAATATTCCAATACAGCCATGGAGACCAGAGTGCAAGCAAAGTGCACAAAAGTGAAATCACAATAAGTAATGTGACTTTTTTAAACATATGGATTAAAATTACAAACCTCTATTACATTTCATTATAGATGGAATTTACACTAATGCAACCATGCAAAAGATAGAAAATTCTGAGAGAATAACTTTATATGACTTTCTAGAAGATGACGATCTCGATAAGATTGCTTCGAGAATTACAGATGGAACAACTCTATTAAAATACTTTGATAATTTACTTTCTTATCTTGACAAAATAACTTTAGGATTAAGTATAGAATACCCCGAAGCACTTACCAACAAGCTATCCTGGCATAAGAAAATGAATCCTATATTAACTTCAGATCAGCTCGCGAAAAAGAACTTAGCAACTTTATCTTGGTTGATTATGGTTATAAATAGTTTTAAATTAATAAATCTATATCATGAGAGATTCTTATATATAAATTCCAAACAAAAGAAAAGTGGATTTAATTTTTCTAGTTACATAAGACTTTTAAGAAGGTTTAAGCTCTATTGTGCTAAAGAAATTGTGAAGAATAATTCTTACGATATTTTAATCGAACCTTAAAAGACACCTATTAATAACATTAAATCTTCTACTTCTTGAGCTTTCTCTGGTAATAATTTTTCTTTAATTAAATTATATTTACCACCTAAAATCTCTTTAGCAGATCTATGAAATTCATTTAGAATATCTTCTGGAGAAAATTGTTTTTTTATTTTTTCTATTTCTTCTAAAGTAGGGGATAAAAGTATAGTCTTTAAAACACCTTGCTGTTCTTTTGGAAGTTTGGTTACTAAATTTCCTAATGAATCTAGACTGACTAACCCAACAAGCTTT
>JBDSRX010000051.1:0-45849 GCA_039929105.1 Candidatus Dojkabacteria bacterium | reverse complement strand
TTTTAGAAAAATCTACTGCATCAGTTTGAAAGTTTGCATCGTTCAACTCAATTGGAACTGATCCAACATCTGTTGAAGAACTAGTGTCAGGTTGTACATCATCTTGAATAATATTACTTACTGGTTTTGGATTTGTATCATCCATACTATTTATTTAAAAACTAGGTGTATTAATAATATCAGTGTTGTCAATACTCAGTCAAACTTTAAGTCGGAAAATGAATACAGTTTAGTTTTTTCCTCCAAAGAAACATTCTAGATCTAGAATATCGTTTATGCCAGTTGTAGGACAAACTCCGTTGCCTCTTCTAGCAAAAAAGTCTGTAGAAGGAGTCTTAGAAGCTGAATCTAGTGCATCTAAAGGTTTATTTGTTGTAGAAGTTATATTCCAAATAGTTACAAATCCAAAGTAGCTAACTCCTAAACCTAGGATTAATAGAAAAGTACTGATTAAATACGTTTTCAAGTTTTTATATTTAGGAAATAAATCTTCTTGTTTTTCTACCTTAGTTTCTTGAGATGCTATTTTTAATTGCTGACTAATCCACCAACCTACTCCAATTCCAAATATTGCTCCTGTTATAAATCTAGATAAATTATTACTTACATACAATGGCATTCCTGTTACATCTCCTACTGGATTTATATTTAAGAATGTAAATATAGTTTGCAAACCACCATCTAAGGCCATTGGAATAATAAATGGAATTACCCAATACCATCTTAACTTTGGAAGTTTATTAAATTTAACTAAAACTGCTGTTACAAAAATCGCTAACCAAATTCCAGTATCTCTAGCACACCAAGCAAATTGATAATCGAATATATCTATAGATCTACTTGCAAATTGATGGCAAAAGAAACTATACACAAAATAAACAATCTTAGCTGGAGCAGTTAAACCTAACTTTAATAATATTGGTGCGAGTATTGGTAAAGAAACTAAAAGTCCCATTACGAATGTGTAGGCGTTATAGAAGTCGCTGAAAAATAATTTAATTTTTTTCATTTCGAAAATTTTAATTTTATATTAATTGATTAAAGTTCCTATAAAACTTTCTCCATTTATAGCACGTTCGAAGTTTTCATAATTGTTTCCGCTTAAAACATAAAACTCAATACTATTCCCTTTACCAAATTCTGATGCTAAAGGATCGACTGGATATTTTGCTCCTGGAAAATGTTCCTTAGGATTTCCTATTATATTTAAATATTCATCCCATTTCAATGTTGGTTGCAAAATAGAGTCTGGAAACTTTTTAGGATCTTTATTATAAACTCCATCAATATTCGTTAAACTGAAAACCTTTGTAACTCCTGCTCTTTTTGCCAATTTCATTGTATTCCAATCACTAGAGTGCCCTATTGCACCAGCTGCAGAGATTAAAATTTGTTGTTGAAAGCTGATTGTTGATTCGTCGTTAAAATCCTCGTATCTTAAGATTTTCTCTTCGGCTTGATCTTTTAAGACAGCTTTAAGCATTACAGCGTTAACGTTAATCAACGCCACTCCCACTTCGTGTTCTGAGTCCTTAGTAAATGATTTATCTTCTAATAATTTTTGATATTTTCTAGCAATATTACCTCCACCTACACATAAAATGAATTTCTTATCTGAATGCTTGGAAATTAACTCTTTAATCTTATTTGCAGCGCCGAAATCAAACAATGTTAAATCATTTGGAGATAATAAAGAACCACCTACATTTACTACTATAATTTCATTCATTTTTGATAAGTAAGATTTTAAATTTATAGCATAAAACAAGTTAATAACAAAACACTTTAGGTGTTGGTGATTTGAGATTTGGTATTTGTTATTAGTTCCTGGATATTGCTATAATATGTTCATGAATTCGAGAAAAACAGTAAAACAAACATCTCTTCAATGGCTTAATGCCTAAATTTCTACGCCTACATTTCAAATCAGCCGATAATCTTGTAAAATACTTTAATAATTAAAATATAATATATGAATAATTCTGATATTCAACCATCAACTAGTAGCCAGAAACTATTAACCAAAAGGAGAATATTAACAGGTGATAGACCAACAGGACCTCTTCACTTAGGTCACTATTTAGGTTCTGTACATAATAGAGCTCTGCTGCAGGATGAGTACGATCTTTTCCTTTTGATAGCAGATGTTCAGGCGCTAACGGACAATTACGATAATCCAGAGAAAGTTAGAGATAATATCTATCAAGTAGCTCAGGATAATATCGCATGTGGAGTAGATCCAGAAAAAACAACTATTTTAGTACAATCAATGATTCCTCAAATTGCAGAACTTACAGTCTTCTTTATGAATTTAGTAACTCATAACGAGATTTTAAGAAATCCAACTGTAAAAACAGAAATTAAAGCAAAGGGATTCGAAGATTCCACTCCTTTTGGATTTGTTGCATATCCCGTTAGCCAAGCAGCGGATATTTTGGCATTTAGATCAGATTTAGTTCCAGTTGGAAAAGACCAAGCACCAATGATTGAATTAGCTAGAGAAATTGGAAAAAGATTTAATAGAACTTATAAAACTGAGATTTTCCATGCTGTTCAAGCAAAATTTGGAATAGAAACAAACTTAGTTGGAACTGATGGAGATGCAAAAATGAGTAAATCTAAAGGAAATACGATTAACCTTATAGATGACGAAGAAACTGTTCGATTGAAAGTTAAGAAAATGTTTACAGATCCAAACAGACTTAAACCAACAGACCCTGGAACTGTAGAAGGAAACCCAGTATTTATTTACCATGATTACTTTAATCCAAACAAGGATGAGGTAAATGATCTTAAAGATAGATATAGAAAAGGACAAGTTGGAGATGTAGAAGTTAAAGAAAAGTTAGCGATTGCTATAAATAATTTCTTAGATCCAATTAGAGAAAGAAGATTACTCTACCCAATGGATAAAGTAAAAGAAATTGTAATGGAAGGAACAAAAAAAGCTGAGAAAGAGGCTGCTGAAACTTTAAAAATGGTAAAAGAAGCAATGAAGATTAATTATTTTTAAAAATTAATAATGGCTGGAGGAGATTTCTTTAAACAATTCGAACAAGAAACAGGAAGAACCCCTGAAGAAAGATTGAATAGACTTATAAACGCGATAAGAAATTCTGGCTCAGACTTAGAGTACTTTTCTTGGGAAATGAATTATAACTTAGCTCAGTTTAATCAGGCTCAAGTTGTTATTATGGCGGCGATGATTTTAGAAATGAAATCTTTTCAAAAAGTGTACGATTACTTTTTAAGCGCTGATTACGGTAAGGTAGGTGTTATAGCTTTGGAGGCGGGACACGCTACAGATCGCTTATTAATACCTCTTTCTGATGGATTTAAAGATACAAGAAATATTTTGGAGGAAAACGGAGGTATTGTTACCTCGAAACTGAAAGAGAAAATAGTAAGTATAATTAGTGTTAATCTACTCTTTGATGCACTAAAACTAGTCTATTCCTTGTTTGGGTTAAACGGATTAATGGATGGAGAATATGTAGATGAAATAAATAAAGACAGTATTGTAAATATAGGTAAGACAGAAATAAAGATAACTACCTTACAAAGGTATCTGGAAGAAGATATTTTTGATATTAAGTCCCACCCAGACAATGATTTTAATTTGGATGTTATTGGAAAAAGGCTGTGGGATGCAAGCTCATATTGCATTAGTAGAAGTCAAGCACATTTCAATGCTATGACTGCAGATAGAAGAGAAAGGAAAGGAAGTCCATATTCAACAACACAATATAAGCAGTTTATTGAAAAGACCAACGAAGACATTAATGAAATTCTCGAATATGACTATTTCAAGATTTAAGGTATAAACTGACAATACAGGTTAACTTTAGTATACTCAATCAGATCAATAACAATATATGTATTCACCAGTAGTAGGGCTTGAAATTCATCTTCAGGTAAAAACAAAATCTAAAATGTTTTGTAGATGCAAATCTAAGTACTTTGATGACGCACCAAATACAAATGTTTGTCCTGTCTGCTTTGGATTACCAGGAGCTTTACCTGTTCCTAATGAAGAGGCAATAAAGAAAGCCATTTCTTTAGCACTAGCTTTAGGGTGCACAATTAATCAGAATACAAAATTTGATAGAAAACATTACTTCTACCCCGATTTACCAAAGGGTTATCAGATTTCTCAGTATGACCAGCCAATTGGAGTTGATGGATTTGTAGAAATAGAAGTTGAAGGAGATGCAAGAAGAATTCGAATTCAAAGAGTTCATATCGAAGAAGACACTGCAAAATCAATGCATTCAGAAGGAGATACAACTCTTATTGATTACAATAAATCTGGAGTACCATTAATAGAGATAGTTACTCACCCTGACTTCGAGTCCACTGAAGAAGTAGTTTTATTCGCAAAAAGATTAAGACAAATTGTTAGATATCTTGAAGTATCAGATGCTGAAATGCAAAAAGGGCAAATGAGATTTGAATTAAATATTTCTGTTAAAACAGATGATTTACCAAAAGGACAATTACCAGACTATAAAGTAGAAGTAAAAAATATAGGATCTATTTCTGTTTTAGAAAAAGTTTTAGATTTTGAAGTGGCAAGACAATCAAAGATTCTTGAAACCGGAGAAAAACCAGTTCAGGAAACTAGAGGTTTAAAAGATATGACGGGAGAAACTCTATCACAAAGAGTTAAAGAAGAAGCCTCCGACTACAGATATTTTCCAGAACCCGATATTGCTCCTATACATATAGATGAGCAAATGATTGCCGAAATTAAATATGCAGCGCCAGAACTTCCAGCAAATAGAAAGAAAAGATATAAAGAGTTAGGATTAGAAAACCAACAAGCAGATATTTTAGTGGAAGACAAAGCAAGAGGAGATTGGTTTGATATTCTTTTAAAATTAGGAAGTAATGACTCTACCCTTGCAAAAGAATCTGCTAAATGGCTAATTGGAGATATTTCTGGTCAATTAGAAAAAAGAAGTATTAGTATTTCAGAAAGTGCCGTTAAGCAAGATGATATTATCGTCTTAGTAAACTTATTAAAAGAAAACAAGATTTCTGGAACAATAGCAAAAAATGTAATTGAAGAGATTTTTGAAAAAGGTGGAAATGCAAAAAATATAATTGAATCACAAGGACTAGTTCAAATTTCAGATTCTAACGAAGTTGAAGGTATTGTAAACACAGTGATCTCAGAGAATGCAAAAATCGTAGAAGATATGAAGAAAAATCCAAATGCAATAAAATTTCTTGTAGGTCAAGTCATGAAAGCATCTAAAGGAAAAGTTAATCCTAAAGTTGCAGAAGAAGAACTAAGAAAGAAATTAGGAGTTTAAAGGCTGAATTTACGTGTAAACTCAATATATAATCCGTCCCTCAAGAGCCTCGGGATGACAAAAAAATTATTATTATTATTATGACTCCAAATCAAATTTTAAAGTTCTTAATTCCTGTAGCAATTATTTACATACTTGGGTTAGTAATACCTTATGCTTTATTAAGTAATGTGAACTTCAATGCTAGCTTTACTAATTTATTTAAAGTTCAAATCTATATTGACACTTTAAACACGAACAAACCCGTAAGTTCTCCGACATAAATGTACACTAGAATTCACTAAATAATTAAGCTTCGCTAATCTTTACAACGATTCCGCTATGAGATACTATGAGGAGCACTTTAACTATCAATGAAAGCACAAACAATAAAAATCATCAAAAAAGAGGATAGAAATTTAGACGTGGTTTCAGACGATAGTATGGATCCTGTAGCTTTGCAAGGTATAGAAAGAGACGGAAGAAGTAGTATTAGAATGAATCTGAGAACTAAAGATCCAATATCTCCACAAAGAAAGAAATTAAAAAAGTTAGCTTGGAGCTTTCTTTTTGTATTTGTATTTCTAGGAGTAATTATTACTGGTTTACTCATCTACTTCGTTTTAATTCCAGCTCAAAGAATTTTAGGTTATGTAGACTCGATGCAAACTTCTGTTGTCTCACTTTTAGGAGATTTTGATAAGAAAGATCTTTCAAATATCGATAGTTATTTTAAAAATATTGAGACAAATCTAAATAATATTGATGGTGAATTAACAAGATACGAATTTCTACAAAATTGGGATCAAACTAAAGGTTATTACGATAACTTTCAAATTGGTAGAACAATCTTAGCTAAAGCAGATGCTCTCACTCAAAAATCACTTCCGAAATTAAAAAATGCTTTATCCTCAACAGGATTTAAGGTAAATGCGACAGACCCAACACCACAAGTAGCAGATGCAAATGGTTTATATCCAGATGGTACAAAAGCACCTAGTACATTAAATTTAGTATTAAAAGAACTTCCACTTTATTTAAATCTTTACACTGAAATTGAACCAGATATTAAAGATATAATGGCAGACTTCAAAAGGATAAATATAGACTATGTTCCTAATGTTGGTGGTACAGATTTAAAAGCTAAAATTACTCAAGTAAATAGTTTTATTGACGAATACCCTGCTCTATCAGATCAGACATTAGGTTTCTTAAAGGGAATTCCAGAATTAATTGGATCAAATCAAGAAAAAAGTTATTTAATTATTCTTCAAAATGAAGTTGAGTTAAGAGGATCTGGTGGAATTATTACAGCTTTTGGTACTGCAAAAATTAAAGATGGAGAATTTGTTAATGGAATATCTTTAGAAGATAGTTGGAATTTACAATTATACTTATGGACACTTGGATTACCAATGCCAGAAAATAATATTGGAGGGCAGGCATATCTAATGAATGCTGGTTGTGGATCTACAGAAGCAAGAGCTCAGGATGTTGCAATGTATCCAGATTTATTTGAGAGTATGCGATTATTTAGAGAATATTACGATTTAGCTCACGAATACAATCCCGAAGGTTTCCCAGGATATGACCATGTTGTAATGTTGAACTTTACTTTCGCTCAGAATTTATTAGGCCTAGTGCAACCATTAAATGTAGATCCTTTTGGAGAAGTTACTGCAGATAATTTATTCCAATTTATTAAAGCAGAAACAGACGATCCTAAATATCACGGATTTAATAAAGATAGAAAACAGATCTTACAAGAAATTGGAGATGCTGCTAAAAAGAAACTATTTGATCTTCCTTTAGATCAAATGCCTAAAGTTATTAAAACTATGATAGGTTCATTCCAAGCTAAAGATATTGCCCTATCTTCTCCAAATAGCGAAGTGCAAGCATTCTTTGATAGTTATGGAATGAGTGCAAGAACTGCAAAAGATTATACCGGAGACTACTTTGAATTTAATGAAGCTCAAAACTGCGCTCTAAAATTGAATAAATGGGTTAGAGATAGCGTTTACAATCAAGTAGATATTTCCGATAACGGTTCTATTAATAGAACAACTTGGGTTACTTGGACTCAACCAAAAATCTATGATGATTCTTTAGGTGGTCAATATTCTGACTCTCTACAATTTGCTTACAGAGCTTGGGTTAGATTCTTCTTACCGAATGGAACAACAAATATAGAATCCGACGGATACTCTAGATCTGGTTATCTATATTATTATCCCCAAGAGTATTACGACGAGGTTGTGGATAAAGAAACTACAGATAACATAATCTGGTTTGACCACAGAAGATTTAGTGATGCAGATCCTATTGAGAAACAACAAATAAATGTAAACTACTCTCTTCCAGATAGTATTAACTATCTAAATGATGGGAAATACTCTTTAATTGTTCAAAAACATCCAGGAAAATCTTGGGGTGAAGAAAACGAAGTAGTTATAAACTTTAACGGTCAAAAATATTCTGTTAAATTTACATTAGACAGAGATAAAATATTAACCTTCAAAAACGGAATAATAACCGTAGATAATTACGATAAAAAACTAGACTGGGTAAACAATCTAGTAGAGAAAATTCCATGGGGCGATATTAAAAAACCATAATTTAAGATAAAGTAATATATACCTTAAATTCTATGGGACTTTTTGATAAAAACAAACCGAGCAATCACACAAAGTTAATAATATTTCTAACTATCCTATTTTTAATAATAGTTGGATTATTTTTATTCTTTGTTCTAATCCCTCTTCAAAGAATTAATGAACACGTGAGTAATATTCAAATAACAACAAATAATTTGATCTTAGAACTTTCTCAAAAGGATATTTCTAAAATAGATACAAGATTTGAAAATTTAAAAGTAGAAGTTTCTGCTATTGACGATGAAATTTCTCAATTTGAAATACTCAATAGTATCGTTCTATTTAAAGGATATTATAATAACTTAACTGTTGTTAGAAAAATAACTAATGATGTTAATGCTCTTCTAGATAATTCACTTCCAGACATTAAAGATGTACTTTCTAAGGAAGGTTATAAAACTACCGACGATACAACACCTATTGTAGATTCTGAGGCTTCTCTAGATTCTATTTCGAAGAATCTACCAAGTTATTTAGCACTATATAAAAAAATTGAACCCGATCTTCTTGTTGTTTTAGCTGATTTTAAATCAATCGACATGAACTATGTTACAGAAGTTGGTGGATTAAAAGAAAAGCTTTCAAAAGTTAATGATTTTGTAGATGAATACCCTACTCTTTCCTCGAATGTAATTGGATTTATAGAGAACCTTCCTTCTTTAATCGGAAGTGATAAGGAAGTAAGTTATCTAATTATTCTTCAAAATGAAGCAGAAAAAAGAGCTGCTGGAGGAATTACAACTGCTGTTGGAAATGCAGTAGTTAAAGATGGAGAATTTATTAAAGATATTTCTTTACAAGACACATTAAACCTTCAAGAATATTTATGGCAAATGCAAAGAGATGGAATTATTGCCAGAATGCCCCACGATAATATATATGGTCAGGATTTCTTAATGTATCCAGGAGTATTTAGATGTGGATATAGAGAAGCAAGAGTCCAAGATGTAATGCAATATCCAGATTTATTTGAAAGTATGAGTTTGTTTACAGATTATTACGACTTAGCAAGTGAGAATGATTCTTCAGAATGGCCAGGGTACGATAATGCAGTATTATTGAACTTTACTTTTGCACAAAATTTAATTGCTTTAGTACAACCCATAACAGTTGAGGGATTTGATCAACCTGTAACAGCAGATAACTTATTTAGTTTTATTAAATCCGAAACAGATGCACCTAAATATCACGGATCTGCAGATAGGAAACAAGTTATTCAACAAATTGGAAATGCAATTAAGACAAAATTATTTGGATTGCCAACAACAGAATTACCTAAACTTATTAATTTCTTAATTCACTCTTTCCAAGCGAAAGATATTGCTTTCTATTCTAAAGACGATGCATCACAAAAGTTCTTTGATGATTATGGATTAAGTGGAAGAACTGTAAGAGAATATACTGGAGATTATTTTCAATTAAACGAAGCTCAAAACTGTTCTCTAAAATTAAATAAATGGGTAAGAGATACTGTTTATCAAAATGTAAGTATTAACAACAACGGAAGCATTGGTAGAGAAGTAAAAGTTAAATGGAGACAACCACAAATCTTAGATAGTACTATTCCTGGAGGACAATACGATGTGAATTTAACATTTGCTTATGCTGCGTGGATTAGATATATACTTCCAAACGGATCTCAAAATATCACTTCTGATGGTTACGACAGATCTGGATATTTAGAATATGACCCTCAAATTTACCACGACGAAGTCTTTGATAAACAAGTTAGTGATAATGTCTTATGGTTTGACCATAGAAGATTATCTGATGCAGATCCTATTGAAAAAGAAGAAATGAATGTTAGTTACACTCTACCCGATTCGATCAATTACAATACTGATGGAAAGTACACTCTAATTATCCAAAAAGATCCTGGAAAATCTTGGGGGGAAGACTACAATATAACAATTACCTATGCGGGGCAGTCTTATAACGTAACTTTTATCTTAGATAGAGATAAACTTCTTACATTTAAAAATGGAATTATTACAGTAGATAACTACGATAAGAGCTTAGACTGGGTTAATACTCTACTAAACAGAATCCCTTGGGATAGCATTAAAAAAGAATAATCTGATATAATCGAATCATATGGATAATTCACACACACAATCTAAATCAATTTTAATAGATGTTACTTTCCTATTCGACCAATACTCTAAAAGAGGTATTGGTGTTTATGGAAAAAATGTAGTTAAAAGAATAATCTCAGAACTTCTTGATATCGGATCAATGGAAGTTAATTTATTTGGGTTTTTAAATCTTCACCAAAATTTAATTGCATTAGGTTTTACTCAATTTCAAATTGAAGAGATTGGTAACAAAGTTAACTTCTATACTTTAGGAGAAGCATTTAACTCTTCTTTAAGTAATTTAGTAAGTTGGAGACAATTATTTATTCCAATTATAGAAAAGGTTAAACCAGATATTTATTTCGCATCTCATTTTGAAAGAGGATTACCTACAACTAGATTTTTAAATAGACCATTAATACACAAACCCAAAACCGTTGTTATGGCACACGATGCTATTCCATTAGTCTTAAATAAATACTCTCAAAAAGGATATTTACAAAATCAATTGAAAGGCCAGTTTTTTAAATTTATGTGGAGTGGAGTTAAGAATGCAGATTTAGTTTTAACTAATTCTAATTTCTCTAAAGGTGACTTAGTAACTTATGGAAAAATTGACGAAGATAAAATAAGAGTAATTTATTTGGGAATTGACCAAGATTTCTTTGATGGGAGAAAAGTATTTAATAAAGATTTAATTGACGCTACTTTAGAAGCTTATCATCTAAATGATAGAAAATATTTCTTTTACGATAGTGGATTTGAAGCAAATAAATCTACACCGGAATTATTAAATGTATTTAAAGGCATATTAGATCTAAATGATCCTAAACTACCTAATACTCTTGTTGTAACTGGAGGAGACTTTCATAAAGGTTCTGGAAAGGATATTCGAGCAAGATCTATCCTAGGAGACATGTTTTTAAGAAATGTTAAAAAGTTAGGACTAATTGATAATTTAGTAACTACAGATAAAGTAACAGATAATCATTTGGTAGAATTATTAATTGAATCTAAAGCTTATATAAATTTATCTAGTTACGAAGGGTTTAGTTTTGGACCATTACAAGCTATGGCTGCAAGAATCCCTGCAATAGCTGCCAACTCTTCTTGTACTCCAGAAATAACAGATGGTGGCGCTTATTTAGTTGATTTAGAAAGATGCAAGGATTTAGAATCTGCAAAAGAAGTAGCAAAAGATATTCAAGAATTATTAAAGAGTAAAACGAAACTTGCTAATCACTTAAGAAAAGCACAAGAGATTGCAAAAAAATACGATTGGGATAAAACTGTAGAAGAGACATTAAAAGAAGTGAAGAAACTTTTGTGATGTCATTGCGAGCAAAGCGAAGCAATCTCATAAAGTTTAAATGTTTGAGATTGCCACGTCGTCACTACGTTCCTCCTCGCAATGACCACGATTATATATTAAAATAAAATATATGGATCCAGCAGTAAAACAATATTTGATATTCTCATTAGTAATAGGAGTTATTGCTGGAGTTTTAATTAATTTTATTCTAATTGAAGGAGTAAAAGGAAGTTTTGCTTATGGCTTTCCAATTGTTTTAAATGGAGTTGAAGGAATTGCAAATTTCTTATATAGAATTATAAACTCATTAATTCTTGGTGCTCTTCTAACAATTCCTATTTATCTAGGTTTGAAATACCTTCAGACAAGAAGTTAATACAAAATGAATATCAAATGACGAAATTCGAAATCCAAAGCTTCTTTGGATTTTTTTATATTATAACTGACAAGCTTGCATAATTTTGACATTACGGGTGAATTCGGCATTTGATCGAGGTCGTGCCACACCCATGTTGTCATTGCGAGGACGAATGAAATGAGGACGTCGCAATCTCATTAAATGGATTATGGGATTACTATCCTTCGACAACGCTCAGGACAGGCTATCCTCGATGACATCACAAGAATAAGAAAGAGGCTGTAACACAGCCTCTTCTAATTTTGAGTTTAAACCTAATGTAAGCCTTTATTAAACAAAGTTTACTACAGTCATAATCATTGGTTCTCTTTCTGTTTCTTTGAAAAGAAGATCGGATACTTTTATCGAAATCTCATCTTTAACAACTTGTACTTCCTCATTTTGATACTGAGCATAAGTTGCTACTACCAAATCCGATACCTCTTTGATTAGTTCTTGAGAGTTTTTAACATAAACAAATCCTCTAGAAATAACTAATGGATCTCTAATAAGTTCTCTATTTTTATTTACCAATAGATCTATAAATACAACTCCATAGTTTGCTAATTGCTCTCTCTCTTTTAGAACTGCTGTTCCAACATCTCCAACTCCAGAACCAGAAACTAATAATGGTTCACATGCGAACTTTTTAATTTCTCTAAATCCTTTTGCTGTGTTTCCTTCTATTACACTTCCTCTTTTTGTAATTAAAACATTTCTTTCTTCAATTCCAACAGATCTTGCTGTCTCTCCGTGAGCTCTTAAGAAATATTGATATCCGTGAACTGGCATAAAGAATTTTGGCTTTACTAAGTTCAACATAATTTTTTGATCTTCTTGATAACCGTGTCCAGATGTATATAAGTCTAAATCTTCAGATTGTTTTACAAATGCATTTTTAGACATAATAGCGTCAACTAGATTTTGAACTGCTCTGTCGTTACCAGCAATAGTTCTAGAAGAAATTATTACAGTATCTCCACCTTGAATCTTTACTCCTTTGTAATCTGCAGTTGCCATTTTTGTTAATGCTGCATCAGTTTCTCCTTGTGCTCCTGTTGTAAGGATCATAATTTTGTCTGGAGAAATCTTATCAATATTCTGAATTGGTACAACTAAATTCTGAGGTATTTTTATATAACCAATCTCTTGAGCAATTCTAATAGTTTGTCTCATAGAAAAACCGGCAATTGCAACTTTCTTGTTATGTCTTTGCGCGATCTCAATAAGTTGATAAAGTCTTCCAACTAAACCAGCAAATGTTGCAACTATTACTCTACCTTTTGCTTTTTCTACCATTTCTTCTAATCCTTTTGCTACGTCACTCTCAGAGATTGGATGTCCTTTCTTAAGTGAGTTTGTAGAGTCGGATAAAAGAATGTCTACTCCAGCATCTCCAATTTTTGCTAATCTAGAATAATCTGCAACTGGTTCGTTAATTGGTGAGTTGTCGAATTTAAAGTCTCCAGTTTGAACAACTGTTCCTCCAGGAGTTTTAATACATAATCCAACTGCTTGTGGAATTGAGTGGTTAACTCTAAAGAAAGAAATATCAAAATTATTAAACTTAACATTACTGTTTTCGTCTATAACATGAAGTTTTCCTTCCATTGCTGCTAATAAATGGTCATCTTCAAATTTTGCTTTAATAAGCTCGATTGTAAAGTGTGTTCCATATAGCTCTGGATAATTTAAAGTCTTTAAGTGATATGGTAAAGCACCAATATGGTCTAAATGTCCGTGTGTTATAAAGATTGCCTTAAGGTTCTTTATTTTATTTTGAACATAAGCTATATCTGGCACAACGTGATCAATTCCATAGTAATCGAACTCTGAGAAAGCCAATCCCATGTCTACAACTATCATTTCTTCTCCGGATTCGTAAACTGTACAGTTTATTCCAATCTCTTCTACTCCACCAAGTGGAATAATCCTCAAATTGGTTGAGGGAACTATGTCAGATTCTTCCTTAGTTCTAGGAAAGTCCTTTTTTACAAAAGGTTTTCTTGTTTTTGCTTCTAATGTTGGGGTGAACTTTGGCTTTGAGTGATTCTCATCGTCTCCTTCTACATTTTCAGCTCTTTTTTCTATATTCATACTGAATAAAATTAAATATCAGTATTATTTTAACATATAGAACAGACTTCCAGCGAGTTATATTATCCCAATTATCTTTAAGAGGATAATTAAGCTAATAATGATTAGAGTGAATACAACTCCTAAGAAAATGAATTGCATCTGCTCTTTTTTAGCCTTAACTGTCTTTAATTGGCCTAATTGAGGATCTTGGCTACCTAAATTCTTAGAATTTTCTGCAAAAACCTTAGTTTCTGGATTTTTATCTAGAGATTTAGAATATTGGTACTTTTCGTAAGATATTCTTCGAAGTTTACTGCCAAATGTCCCATGGTAAAAAACTAATCCTGTTGATGCTAGATTTTCTGCAATATATTTTTTTATTGCTTCATCACCACCTTCAAATTCGGCAAGTGTTGCTCCATGTAATAATTCTGAATTAATTGAGTTGAATTCATTTGTTTCGCAAACTAACCATAAAGTGTTTTTACTAATCATTCCAAGCATATAGATTGGACTTTTATGTAGAAACTTTAAATCTGCTGTAGAAAAGAATGTGTAGATTTCTCTACTTTCTGTAACTCTTGATTTAGGGTGAGTATGTACTACAAAAGTTGGACCAAAAGAATTATCAACTTCCAATACATTTCTTTTAATTTGGGCTGATACTGATTTCTCTCCAATATTAAATTTGATATCTATTTTATCTCCACTTGGTTTTAAAACAGGTTTAGAGATTCTAAGTTCTGGAACAACGCTATTATAATCTCCTGCTTTGGGTTTACTGAAGAATAACTGTCCACCTAGATAAACTGCAGTTTCAGAATACTCCCATCCAGTTGAACCATTTCTAACTCCTCCAATACCGAAAGCCTTTTCTTTTGTGTAGTCTTCTAAATATTTAAGTTCTTTTACTACATTATCTTCTAAATAGATTCCGTCTGGCCAATCTGAAGATTTTGGTCGGTAGGCATGTTTTTTCCAATCAAGAGTTGTTTTACTTAGCTGAGCTAGATATAGTTCTGACATAGTGGAAATTAATTCAAGTTTAAGTCTATCATATTGGTTACTAGTTACAAGTTTCTGGTTCCTCGTTGAATAGCTAATTTATTCCAACCCAGCAACTAGTAACACGCAACCAGCAACTATTTAAAAATGTTAATATTTGTCTACTTTAATAAATCGTATGTTTGAATTTGGAAATTTAAAGAAAATTGATAGTTCGTTGTTAGTAACAATTGTTTTGTTATGTATTATTGGAGCGATTAATGTTTTCTCCACTACTTATTTTCCAGAGAAAGAAGCATCTAAGTTTTTCTTTAACCAGCTTCTATTCTATGGGGTTGGTTTTATTCTTTTTTTTGTATTTTCCACTTTCGATTATTCAAAACTTAAAAATAGATATGTGGCTTTTGGAGTATTTTTTACGACTATTGGTTTACTAATTGCTGTTTTATTAATTGGTGATTATGCTTTTGAGGCTAAGAGATGGATTGTAGTTGGACCTTTTACTATCCAGCCCTCAGAGTTTTCTAAAGTAAGTATTATTTTAATTACAGCTTTTTGTTTTACTAAGGGAAATATAAAAAGGTTTGAAAGAATTAAAAATATTTATAAAATTAAAGGTAAAAAGTTCGGTGAAAAGCTAGGTCTAATAATTGCAGATAAACAATTTGTTAAGGTTGCCTTTAGTGTTTTGGCATTAATTTCTATAGTTCTCTTAATTATTTTACAAAAGTCATTAGGAAACTCTGTTATTACAGTCTTAATATTTTTATCTTTGGTTTACTTCTCTGTAGATATTTCTTTTAAGACATTAATTTACTTAATTATTGCTGGAATAGTTTTTAATTTAAGTTTTCATTTTGTAGGATTTTCGAATTTGCAAGAATCACTGAATTTGAATCAAGTTCCTTTCGATATTTTTTTATGGATCTTAAGTGTTGTAATAATTATTTTTCTGATTAGAAAATTTACTCTAAAACCACTTGCTACAATTCTAATTGTTGTAATAATTTTACCAAGCAGTTTAGTATTAGGTTTTATTTATAATAATGCCCTTCAACCTTACCAAAGGAGTAGAATAGAAAATTTTGTAACTCCAGATTCTAACGAGGCATTAGGAGATAACTATAATAAGGAGCAAGCTATTCTTGCAGTTGGTAGTGGAGGAATAGTTGGAAGAGGTTTTCTAAATGGTAATGTAACTAACCTAGGTCTGCTTCCTTTTGCATTTACAGACTTTGCATTTGCTTCTTTTGCAGAACAATTCGGTTTCTTGGGGAATGTATTTCTATTTTGCCTATATTTCTTTTTAATCTTTAAAATTCTATCAATTGCAAGAAGTACTCGGAGCCAATTTGGTATGTTAATTTGCAGTGGAATTTCAGTGATGATATGTTTAAACACTTTTCAGCATATTGGTATGAATATGGGGATTTTACCTATTACTGGAGTTCCACTTCCATTTATAAGTTATGGAGGAAGTGCAGTACTAACAATCTTTTTAGGAATGGGGCTTGTTTCTTCTATACAAATTAAATCGGAAACTGAAGAGGAAGATGTTATAAATATTAAAAACGAAATGATTAGAGATTAAACTATTAATACAATCTTATGAAAGTAATAATATTTGCAGGTGGTTATGGGAAAAGACTTTGGCCATTATCTAGAAAAGATACTCCAAAGCAATTTCAAAAACTTTTTGGAGATCAAACATCTTTAGAAAATTCTTTCGAAACTATTAGTTTAAAATTTAAAACAGAAGACATCTATATATCTACTGGAGAAATGTATGCAGGGCAAATTAAAGATGTAATTCCCAACTTTCCTAATGAAAATATTATTATTGAACCAGAATCTAGAGACACTACTGCTGCAGTTGCTTATGCAATGGCAAAGATATCAGAAAAGTTTCCAAATGAACCAGTATTAATACGATGGCAGAACAGTTTAATTAAAGCACCAAAGAAATTTGCAAAAGCACTGAGGGATGCTGAAGAATTATTTGAAAATGGAGAAGCTAATTTAGTTTATCTTGGAGTTCCTTCACGATATCCAAACACTACAGTTGGTCATATAAAATTGGGTGGATTAGTAACTAAGCTGAACAACGGTAACGTAGTTTATGGATTTAGTGGTTTTGCTGAAAAACCAAATAAAGAACTGGCTGAGAAATATCATAATTCTGGAAAATATTTATGGAATCCCGGTTGTTATATTACAACTCCTAAATATATACTTTCTAAACTTAAAGAACATTCACCTGAGATCTATTTACCTATAGAAGAAATTATGGAATCTTTTGGAAAGAAGAATGAGTGGGAAGTTACAAAGAAAGAATTTAAGAAAATACCAAAAATCTCAATTGATTATGCTTTATGGGAAAAGTTATCTGGAGATGATATTAAAGTTATTTCTAGTGAATACGATTGGCATTATATTTCCACTTGGGCAGACTTAAAGAATGCCTTGAAATCTGGAACCAATTTAAAAAATATCGAGAAGGGTAATGTGATTGAATTAGATACAGACAACTGTTTGATTTACAACTTTGGAGATAAAAAAATTATTGCTGCAGTTGGAGTTTCTGGAATTAATGTTATAGATACTGGCGATGCAATTCTAATTGTATCTGATGAAAGAGCTGGTGATGTTAAGAAGATTTTAGATAAGTTGGAAGAACAAGGGAAAGAAAATTATCTATAGTATTGACGAACTACTCAAAATATTCTATAACTCTGGACTTGTTATAGAATATGAATGGAAGTAAAAGATAATAACGATGAGGATAGCAATGATGGAAATGAAATATTTCCTGTAAACATTCCGGTGGATTTATATTTATGTATTCATGAAGTTGAAAGGAAATTAGATTTAAGAATGTTTTCTTATCTTGTTTCACTGGCTTTAAGTTGTTACAAACAATCTCTAGATTTTGGAGAAATTAGGAATGATTTAGAAATAACAATGTTTGATAATTCGGAAGGTAGAATTCTTGAGATTTTAAGTGCTTGTGAAGAACTAGCAAGAGATCTGATAAAAAATAAAGATTTTCCACCTAGGGCATGGGATGAATTCTTTGCTAATCTAGGAGTAGCTTTTGCATCTTTAGAAAAGGTTCCTTTGGACTTCTTAAGTGGGCATAAACTAATTCAAACAAAATTTATAGGGTATGTTTCTAAGGATCCATCCGAATTATACTATCCAGGTACGCTAGGCAAAGGGATTAGAATTTATCCAAGATTAGGATGGATCGAGTGTATCGATGGCAGACTAATATATGGATACACTTTGGATGTGGCTTACACTGTGGATTTTTTAAATTATATTGACGATTTTTAGTTAAACTTCTTGAGCCGCATTCCAAGCTAGTTCAAATAGTTGCTTTTGGTTCCTAGAAAATTGATCATTATGGATTTCTGCAGCAAATGGTTCGGCATCATGGATGTAAATTATTGCTACAAAGCTGCCATAAACTATTGTGTGTAAATGAATTTTTAAAACACTATCATCCACATATTTCGTTTTAAAGTTTGCCGCAATATTGGAAATTTTTACATCATCTATACTTCTTAATTTAAGAAAGTAGTCTCCAACTATTTCTCGCATAAACAATCTTCTGTTCATAATTTCTTTTCTCCATGTTTCTACAAAGTCTAAGTCTGTAAATTCTGCAAGATCGTTTGCAGTGTAAGAAACTATTTCGGATGTTGTTGTTAGAACATTTTCTAATAATCTTTGTACACCCGCGTGTCCTTTGTAGAATTGAACTTTAACTCCAGGTATTGCAGATGTTGCATCTGGAGAAATTAAAGCTGAGATTTCTGGTAGCATCTTTCTTAATGTTTCTGCTTTTGTCTCTTGTTCTTTAACAATTAACTCAAGTTGATTTAAGGGAGCTGCTGTCATTAATCTTTTATTATCTTTTTGAATTTCTTGTACAATTCCCATTTCTTTTAGCCTTTCTACAATTCTATAAACTCCTGTTCGATTAAATTTACTTTCTTTAGCAATTTCCAAAATTGTTTTAGAACCATCTTCTAAAAGCATAATAAATACTTTTGATTCGAAGAAATCTAATCCTAGTTGGGATAAGAATTTTAATACTGGTTCAATGTTTTTCAATGTATTTTGTTAATAAATATTGGCGATGTCCTTGCCCGGGACACACCTACTTTAATCATTCTATTGGTTAAGGGAATGCTTTGTCAAGCTTAGAAACAATTTACTTTTAGGTTTAAAATGATTTGTATTAGTAATTACGATATTATAAGAAATAATATTTAGAAGTTTTATTAAATGAATTTATTTAAAATAAGTAAGCCAGACAAGATTTTTGTTGGAACTCTGACAATTATTTCAGTTATTGCTACTATTCTTGTCTATGCTCTTCAATTTAATGCCCCTCCAATTAGATCCGATGGTATTGGTTATTATTCTTACTTACCTTCAATCTTTATACATAAAGATATTTCAATGAAAAGCTTGATGGATGAAAGGGCTCAAAAATACAATGCTCCAACACCAGATAGTTGGAATGGTATTAATAGAATTAAGAATGGGAACTATTTAGATAAATATACAATGGGAGAAGCAGTTTTAATGCTTCCATTTTTTATTGCTGCACACGTGCTTAGCATTGTTTTCCATCAGACTCCAAACGGATTTACTCTCTTCTACCAATTACTAATTGGATTTGCGGGTTTGTTTTATATGATTCTAGGGTTATATGTTGTAAAAAAGATTTTAGAAAAATACTTTAGTAATAAAGTGATTTATATATCTTTAACTATCCTGACTTTTGGAACAAATTTATTTCATTATGGAACTTACGATAGTATTTTTAGTCACACTTATTCGTTCTTCTTATTTGCAGCGTTTTTATATTTCTTGCCTATTTGGTTTGAAAATATTTCTAATAAAAGAAATGCAGTTATATTAGGAACTTTAGTTGGCTTAATAGCACTTGTTCGACCTACTAATATAATTCTACCTTTAATTTTTATATTATTATGGAACTTAAATCTTAAAAAAAGTACAGAAAGGATATTACTTTTTTGGAGTCACAAACTAAGTATTATTATATCCATATTCGTTTCAATTTTAGTTTTCCTGCCTCAATTAATATATTGGAGGATAATTACTGGAGAGTTCTTTTCTTTCTCTTACAAAGGAGAATACTTCGATTTTGCACATCCACAAATTGGGAATGTTTTATTTAGTATTCAAAGAGGATTATTGTTCTGGTCACCATTAATTGTTATTGGAATAATTGGATTATTCTTACAAAGAAAAAAATTAAAGCCATGGCTTCTACCAACAGCAGCATTCTTTGTTTTAAACTTATTCATTATCTCAAGTTGGTGGGCTTGGTCTTACGGAGGTGGCTTTGGTCACAGAGCATTTATTGAATCTTATGCTGTATTATCAATTCCTTTTACTGCACTGATGGCGAAAATAATAAGCATGAGAAATAAGTTCTTAAGAATATCTTTATTTATTCTAATCTCACTTTTAGTATTTCTATCTATTTATGTGATGATTAACTATTGGAATAGGAATTTAAAACCTGATGGAACAACATTGGAACAATTTCTAAGTATTTTCCCAGCTAAGTAATTAACCAAATGGACTTTGAATTGATGCTCTTTCACCTTGATTAACCTGTACTAACACAGACTCATCTGGATCTAAGAAAAGTCTCAATTTATTCTTACCCTTCGTTAAGTTTGTTCTTACCATTCCTGAATACATATCAGTAATTATTGGCAGATTTGTTTGAGTCTTTGATGGGAATTTATATCCTTTAGATGCAACCACTACTCCGTATTCACCTGGCTCTCCGTAATAATCAAAGTTTCCTCTGCTATCACATACTCGGGTATCAATATTTTTATAGGAAATTAGTTCATATATTTTAACTATTGCGAATGGAACTTTCTTTCCTGTTTGCGCGTCTTCAACATCTGAGAATAGACTTCTAGATTTATATTCGAGAATCACATTGAAGAATATTATTAATAAGAAAATTCCAAAGATAATCCAATTCCAAATTGAAGGGGAAATTAAAATACTAAGTACTGCAAATAAAAATCCAAATATGAAAAATGCATCTCTAAACTTATTATAGAAAGATAAGAAAGATGCTTTTAACTTATCTTTAAATTTAGGCCTACTAACTCCATCTCCAAGTATTGATGCAAGCTCGATATCTAATACATAACCTTCTTCGTCCTTCTGAATTTCTATTGAAGTTTTAAAGATTTTATATTGAGGATGCCTTACTTCTAATGTATATTTTCCTTCAGAAATATTAAAGCCATATGTACCATCCAATGCACTTACAGTTTGTGCAATTACTTCTAATGTGTTTTCTACTACTAGCCTTACTGTCGCAAAAGAAACTGGTTTTTGTGTTTTAGAGTCCAGTATAACTCCCCATGGCCTTTTTCTTTTATTAAGTAATAAAGCAATAATTCCAAAAATATTACCAATTATATTAGAACTATTAATAAGCAATGCAAGAATTAGAAGCAACAATGACAGTCCTGAGAGAATACCGGTAATTCCGATTGTATTAATTATATTTCCAAAAAATGTACCTCTAAATTGAGGAAAGCCATCTTTTCCTAATAGGTCTTTAAGAAACATTTCTAAAGGAGTAGTTATCGAAAATCTACCAGTGCTAGAGAAATCATTTTCTAACAGATCTTTCCCACTAACTATCACAACTACATTTTGACCAGGACTAAACGAGCCACTAGGATTAATAGTAAAAATATATTTACCTTTATTATTAACTACCTGAACGCGAGGATCGCTAGATGTAATTATAGTTCCATTAATATTAAATGTAACTGTACCGAAGTCTATTGGATATTCTCCTTCAGATATTTGAATAATTATATTTGTGTCTGGAGGAACATTAGTTTGACCGTCTTTAGGATTTACAAAAATAATTTCTGGTGGAATTACATTATCCACTGGTGGCGGAGATATAGGTGGCTCAATAGGTACAGATACGGGACCAGGTGGTGGGTTTGCTGGTGGTGGTATTACTGGCGGTGGTATAACAGGAGGTGGTGTAGGTGGTGCTGGTTCAGTAGTGAAATAGATTGAACCTAAACCTAACTTCCCTGTATTATCTTCTACCGAAACTTGCACATTGTGACCACTTCCATAAGACCACGCTATTGGTGGATTAAAAGTAACAGTATAGTTATTTGGTGTTCCAGTTACATTAATATAAGGACTACCATAATTATAAACATTTCCATCAACACTCATTGAAAAAGTAGTTATGTTTACTCCTGAGTAATCATCGGTTAAAGAAATAACGATTGGTTGGGTTACTGAAACATTATTTTGATTATTAACAGGAGCTATAAAATTTACAGCAGGTGGGTTATTATCCAGATTTGTAGAACATGAAGATGTAATAAAAGTTGGAGTACCATCTGTTGTAGAAGTAAGTAAATCGTTTGATGTTGTTGTTTCCGCTATATTACTATCTAATGTGTCTCCAACTCCTGTAAATGTAATATGAAAGGTTGTTGCTAAAATTCCTGGATTACTTTTGAATTGTATTGTTGCAAATAAAGCATTTGTAGTGAGAGTAGTAATAAAAGATGCAGCTCCAATTCTAATTGTTCCAGTTCCTGTATCTACATCATTAGCAAAGAATAGTTCGTACGCGTTACCAGGAATAATTTGTACTCCAGGTAGCATTGGGTCTGCATCTAATACTGTAATTTGAGATGTATTATAAGTAACTTCTAAATCTGCTGCATTTGAATCTTCTCCAGTAACATCAGCATAAATATCCATTGTTGATGTACACTCTCCGTCAATAACTGGATTTGCTGGTTGGAAATTATACGAAGCTGCTTGTGTCTTTGTTCCAAATATAAAAGCTAATCCTAAGAAGAAAAATGCTAGGAAATATATTCTTTTTTTGGGAAAAGAAATTTTTATCATTATGGCATCGGATCTCCTACCTTAAAGTAATTGTTTTGAACTATAGTTGTATCAAGTGAGCTCACAATACCGTCTTGATTTAAGTCAGCTTTATAATCTGTTGTAGCTATTTTATTTTGCACGTAGGACATATCTAGAGAGTTAATCTTGTTGTCGATTACATTACTAACTTCCCCAGCAATTAAGAAATTACTGGCTCCTGTTAAGTTCACAAGGTCGTGATAGGCATTAAAAGTTGATACTCCCAAGAATCTTTTTCTAAGATGGGAGATTCCTTTTGCATAAAATTTATATGTACCAGGTGTTGGAAATATTCCATTTAAACAGAAGTCATAAGTTCCTAGTCCTTGAATATTTGTGTTTAAAGTAAATGCAGCAAGAAGAGTGTTATCGTTTCGTAAAATAGTTATATCGACTATTGAATCCCAATTATTAATTGCTGGAACTCTAGCCTCTGGTCTAACAACTATATCTAATAAACAGGCTTGTACAGACGTGGTTACATTTACTATAGCTTGGGGTTGAGCATGTATAGCTGCTGGGGAGGCTAGAATCGATAGACTTGTTATTAAACAAATTAATAGTTTGAGTTTTGAATTCAACATCACAAAGAAACTAACTGAAAGTACCTATATTAGAACGCACTCAAATGCCAATATCCTGTTTTCAACCCAGTACAATTAGCATTCTGACAAAGAATAATGTATTGAGCACCGTAACCATCATTCCAGAACTTATGTACATAACCATCATGTGCAGCAAAAATAGGTGAATTCCACGGGCTACCAGCAATATCAATACCTGTATGGAAATCACAGTAGTTACCTACTCCATCCCACCAGAAACATCTACTTCCGTAAGTACTATTATAAGAAAAACTTCCTCTTAATGGCCATTGTAAACTTCCTCCACCTCCACAAACTCCTCCTGGGCCAAGATAATCACATGGATTTTGTAACCCTCCTCCAACATTACAGTTATCAATACAAACCATAAAGTGAAGATGTGGTCCTGTGCATAAACCAGTACAACCTTGTTGACCAATATAAGTTCCTGCAACAACATATTGTCCATTATCTGCTGGAACATAACTATTCATAATTTCTTGTTGAATGTAGTTAGATTGAGCAGATACCCTTGCTTGTTGTTCGTTAAGAACTGCAATTGTATTCTGATATTGACCACTAACTGCTTGCGCTTCTGCAGCTCTTGCATAAAAGACTGCCATTTTTGCATCTACTTCAGACTTTTTAGTTTTTAAATCTTCAGATTTAACATTGATAAGATCTTGTTGTCTTTTTTGTTCAATCATTTGATTGTTTAATTCTGTTTTCTTGACATCTAAGTCTGCCTTCAATTTTGCTAAATCTACAAGTAAATTGTTAGTGTCGTTTTGAATAACTTCTTTATACTGAGAATTTTTAAAGTATGAGTTTATATTAGAAGTGAACAATAGATTACTTCCAACTTCTGTATTTGCTCCTAACATTCTAAACTTCATATAACTTTCGTCTATTCTCTTCTTAGATTCTTTTTCTAAAGTTGCAATAGTAGCTTTGTTCTTTTCTATCTCAGCTTCTTTAGCAGCAATATCAATATTTATTTTCTCAATTGTTAATTGAATAGTTTTAATTTGAAGTTCTGTTTCGTCAATACTCTTTTGGTAAACTTGAGCTTCTCCGTAGAGGGCTGAAATTTGAGAATTGTATCCAAGGATTGTGTAGTTTTGAGCATCAATCTCAGATTGAATCCCATTTTTTTGTGATTGTATATTTGCAATTTGATTTTGTAGGTCTGCTAATTGATCTTCTAGTGCTCCTGCTTTTACTCTATATATTGGTAAAACTAGCGGTAGTATTGAAAGTGCAATTATGAGAATCCTTTTCCAATTTAGTTTCATAGTTTATAATCTAAATAGTTAGGTGCGAGGTAATATCATACATTAAACCACAAAAACCCGTACTATTCAATATCAGATATGCTAACAGTACCAATTACAAATACAGATGAAGCTTTAGAAAAGAGCCTAAAAGTACTGAAAGAAGGTGGATTAATTATCTTCCCTACTGAAACCTCTTATGGTATGGCAGTAGATGCATCTAATGAAGATGCCGTTTCAAAATTACTTAAATACAAACAAAGACCTCCAGGAAAAGCGATTTCAATTGCTGTAAATTCTAAAGACATGGCTTCACAATATGTTGAGATTAACTCTACTGCAGATAATATATTTGATAAGTTCTTACCTGGTCCAGTAACAATAGTCTCTAATTCCAAACATATTGTTGACTCTAGATTAGAAGCAGAAAATGGAACATTAGGCATTAGAATTCCAAATTATAAATTTGTTCTAGATTTAGTAACTGCCTTTGGGAAACCAATAACATCTACTTCTGCAAATGTTGGAGGAGGAAAAACTCCCTACTCTATTAAAGATATTTTAGATGGACTTAGTGAAAACAAATTAGAACTTATAGATCTTGCAATAGATGCAGGAGACTTGCCAAGAAACCCACCTTCAACAGTTATAGATACTACTAATGAAGACTTAAAGATTTACAGACAAGGTAGGATCGATCCTACCCGAATGACAAATTACGAATTACGAATTTCAAATAATGTAGAAGAAACGATAGCTTTTGCAGAAGAGCTAATAAAAAAAATTCAACAAGAAACTAGTAACCAGCAACCTATAACCTTCTTACTTTCTGGAGAACTTGGCGCTGGTAAAACGCATTTTACAAAAGGTATTGCCAAAGCATTAGGAATACAACAAGTTATTAAATCTCCTACTTACACCTATGTTAGTGAGTATCCAATTCCTAATAATTCCAACCATCAACCATTAACTATTAACCAGAAACTCTTCCACTTTGATGCATGGCGAATACAAACAAAAAAAGACTTAGAAGCATTAAAATTTTATGAATGGTTTAAAAATTCTAATGTAATTGTTATTGAATGGCCCAGTGTAATTATGTTTTTAGATGATAAATTTTTTAATGAATTAGAGTATTTTTATGTAGACTTTGTTATTCTTGATGGAGATAGACGAGAAATAAAAGTTTTTAAAAACTAAATATGGCTTCTGACATGCTGGATAACTTTCTAAAATCATTAAAAAAAGATGCTTTCGATCCATCTAAAGCGTTACCTGATGATGATAAGACAGATGAGTTTTTTGAAGATGAAGTACAACAAGAGATAATTGACATACCTCAAGAGGTAATAAATTTTGCCAAACAATATCCAGATCACGAGTTAACTCCTATTTCTTTTGGTGAAGGAAGAGAATTTTGGACTAATGTGATTAAGACTCAATATAAACTAGACCCAGAACTTGTAGATAAATTAAGTAAAGCTCCTAACATGCTATTTATAATCTCAAATATAGAAGAGGAAGATTATTTCTTTATAGCTTATGAACCAAAAGAAGTGCAAAGGATTAGGATAATAGAATCATTTGACCCAGACAAGTGATCTGTAAATTTATGTTGATTTTATTGTTCTAGGAAGCGATAATCGCGGAAATAGAATATATAAAACATAAATTAGATGCAAAATCCTTTAGACATACTAAAAGCTGAGTTTGATTACGAGAAAACAATCCTTCCTACCCTTCAAGGTATAAAGTTGATTCAAACAGTTCAAATTCCATTAGCAGATGACGATGCAAGTAAAAGAATAAGACATGCAAATATTAATAAAGTTCTATCTATTTTTAAAGCTAATCAATTTGCTTTTGAACAGGTACAGGGTGTTGTAATTACATTTATTCCTCCCACCGATGATATAAATGTAGATGGGAAAGCTAAGCACGATATATCGAGAGCAGTTACTATAAATTTCAGAGAGGCATTTGTATTTACTGCCCACCTAACTGATTTTGGGTTATCTGCATTAGTTATCTTTTCAAAATCAGGAGAAAGACTTATGACCTTTAACGACCAAATTAGAGACTTTTCTACTGCAATAGAATTCTAATCGAATGCTATACTTTATTTATATATTAAAAATAAATATATGTATTTACCTGATGCAATAGCCACATTAAATGGACCTGATATTATTCAAATAATAGAATCCATTAAACATGAAGGAGTAGAAGAAATAACTGAAGTAAACTTAGAGAATAACTATGATGCCCAATTAATTTATCTATATCTTACCGGAACTGGAGAAATACCTAAGGTCCCAATGACAATATATGAGGGCATTAGTGAAAGTAATGGTCAATTAATTTATATCTTTGTACAAGGAAATGGAACAAACAGCTTTGTAAATCCTTCTGATTTTGCAGATATATTATTCGATATGAAATCAGAAAAGTTTATGTCTGTAAGACATAGTAAGAGATTTCTAGGTGAATTAAAGAAAAAGAATTTGGATGAATCATCTTTACTAGAACTTCCGTTAATTGCATATAATGTAAAAAGCGCTGCATTAGCAACAGATATTCCTCAAGTTGCCTTTCTAAATGCATTCAAAATCTTTCACATTAAAAAAGTTGGTTCGGAAGAAATTCCATACACAATTAAATTTAACGAAAGAGGTGAATATGCTTTCTACAGAAATATAAAATCTCCTAAAAGATTTAAGGAAAGCAAAACATTATCTGAGATTTACCCTGAGGTGACTGAAATAGAATTGGGTGGGGAGGCAATATTTCCATTTATATCAATTGAAAAAGAAAGAGAACTTTTAACAGATGAAAAAATGGGAACTATCGAGGGTTAATTGAACCTTCAATTCTATGCATTCGGTTATAACCTTTCACAATTTAAAAGTTAATATTAACAACAAATCTATATTAGACAATATTTCTGCGTCTATTAAACAAAACGCAAGAATTGGTTTAGTAGGAAATAATGGTAGCGGCAAAACTACTCTACTAAAAATTCTTTCTAAACAGAACGAACCTACATCTAGCAGGGTACTAGCAGATTACAAAATTGCTTACGTTAAGCAGTTTGAGATTAAAAAAATAAATCAGAAAAAACAGTTTATGAATATATTCAAAGCTTTGATGAATGGTGGATGATACTCGATGAGTATGAGAAAATATTTATGACTAAGTTAAATCCAGAAACTAAACTTAAAGATTTAAGTGGGGGTGAACTTACAAAAATTAATATTGCTCATGCATTTAGTTTTAACCCTGAAGTAGTTCTACTTGATGAGCCTACAAACAATTTAGATATTTCTACAATTGAAATATTAGTTGAAGCTCTCAATGATTTTAAAGGAGCTTTACTAGTAATTTCTCACAATAAGAACTTTCTAAACCAGATTGGTATAGATAAAGAATATAGAATTGAAGATAGGATTCTTACTAAAATCTAAATGTCATGGTGAGGTTCTCGAACTATGAATCTGTTAATATACATCCTTCGAGAGCCTCAGGATGACATGAAAAGAAAACTTTGTTAAATTTATAATTAACAATAATACGGATGGTCTACTTATGCAGCAGGTCTTAGCTTACTTAGTACAATATATTTAGAAGTATAGTTTTGAACAATTGTTGGAAAGTCTACCGAAGTATCCGAATCCATCAAGCTTAAGAAGTTTTTATATAAGTTTATTGAATCTGTTGTATTAACACCTCTTCCTAGCTTGATAATCATTTTTTTAGCTAGATTCGAATACATTCTTTTCAAATAATTCTTAGCTGTTTCAACTAATGTAGGCTCATTAACGAAATAAAATGCTTCAAGATTATGTATTATCTCTTGTGTAACCTCCATTTCACCTTCATTTTCATCTAAAGCAGCAACTCTCCATGCTTCAGTAACTGGAGCTAAATCCAATGATGTGTCGGGGAATATAGTGTCAATTGATTCGAAGTTTTGTGGCGGTGTATTTTGCATATTAATTTATTTAGTAATAAGTTTATTTTTAAGATCTTTATTTTCTTGTATTAGTAATTCTATTGCTTTATAAGAAAGTTCATTAAACTTTTGTTGTCTCATTGCTTGTTTTTCGATAACATTGATTACTGTATTGATAAGTTTTCTTTGTATCTTAGATGTTATTCCACCAAGCAACCCACCTCTCTCTCGGGATTGCATTGAATAAATAGATTCAAGTGTATCCTTAGAACCTTTTAATCCTGGAAGAATAAATTCTTCTAGCATTTCAGATGATGTTTTATCTGTTCTATCTAGATCAATACCCTCTTCCATTAACAACTCTTTAGTTTTTTTTAATATCTCTTCTTCTGTCATTGTTAATTTATAATATTTAATCTGTTAATGTTCTAAAACTCGCTTCTTTAGTAGTTTTTAATGCAAAGAATTCATTGAATTCGCTATCTTTTGCTAAATACCAGTTTCCTTCTATATTAAGAGCAACATTATTCAATTTATAGCATTTGGTTTTAGAAAAATCTATATCTTTACCATTGGAGTCTGTGGAGGCAATATTTATTAATGGAGTATTATCTATATTTATTGTGTCTAAGAATATCTTTCCTTCTATATTTTTTTGTAAACCTACAACTATTTTTTCTGTAACACCACATATTGGTGTGAATCCCTCAGCAACACTTATTTCAATCGCGTTGGAATTTCCAAATACATGTTTGTAAAGTTTGCCTTCCATACTTGTTAAAACAATATTTTCTGACGATGTTGTATACGTAATATTCTTTATTGCTATTGGTAAATTAGAAGTTGTATCTGAAACTTTACTCAAATTGTATATTAATGTTCCATCAATTTTATAAAAAGCAAAAGATGTAACTTCGTTATTATTATTTAGCTTAACTACCATAGATTTTGCATCTCCAGCGATTGTGAAAAGCTCTCCTTCAGTTCGATTTAATTTTGTGATCTCTCCAGAAGCATAAACATATTGGTGTATCCAATGTTCTCCTGGTGTTCCCTGCGTAAATAAAATTACATTAGAATCTCTCCATAAATATGAACTCACACCAATGGTTGCTTGGTTAAACTTTGTAGCTTGTCTCCAAGATTTTGTACTTAAATTGAAAATAAATAAATCGAAAACATTATCTGCAGTTTTACCTAAAACTGACAGAAGCTTTCCATCTGGTGACCAATTTATATTTTTCCAAGAATTTTTATCTAAATTAATAGGAATTCTTTCTCCCTTTATATTTTTAAGATCTATTGTATCGTCTGCATTAATAACAGCAACATCAAAATTATCTACATTTCCTTGTTCAATAGAAATAACTGTTTCTCCTGGCATACTTACAGGTTTTGAAATAGGTGTTGTAGTTATGTTTACTGGTTGGGATGCGAGAAGAAAAATTGTAATAATAATTCCTATTAAGATAATGCCGAATACTAATGTTAAGAAAATTAAGTTTTTTGCTTTCATTGTGTTGGAAATACTACATAAATAATATCTGCAATAATTTCGTTTATTGCCGCAAAACTATCTTTATACTCAGACTTTACTTCTAATCCTGCTGTAAAAACGTTTTCACTATTACACAAAAATCCGATTCTTGCGTTATAAGTTTTATAAGTAATTAAGAGTGCTTTGTTAACCTTGAAATCACTTTTGAGACTTGTACATACATCATAGACTGAGTCTGCAAGGTTGGCAACTTTATATCTAGATTCAGGAAGTGTTTTGAAGTACTTATTAATTTTGTTAATATCAAAATTAACCTGATTATCATCGTTAACTATAAAGATAAAAATGTCTTTAACTTTCCTAGAGTTATACAAATCTAATCCTTTTTGTAGTGCATCATCCCAAAAACCTGAACCTTGGTTTAAATCACTAATTTTAAGAACTATTGTTAAATTGTAAAGTTCTTCTGGAATATCTTCTTCTTTTTTAATAACTCTAGATGCATAAGAAGTTTGGATCGAGTAAATTGAGATTAAACAAATAATTACTAATCCTAAAATAATAGGAACAACAACCTTAAGCAAATTCTTAATATTTAAAAACTTACTGGATTGAATTTGTAATTTATTTTTTATTCTAGAAAATCGAACATTGCTTTCCATTTATTTATTATAGAAGTTTTGAAAGCTTATAGCTACAATATTGTTAGACGGACATTGATTATTTCTTTAGTTTTTCGAGCTGGGGAGTTTGCAGCACTTTTAGTTATAAAAGTGCGAAGGAATATACTTAATTTTGACATTTATGAGATTGCCACGTCGTCTGCGACTCCTCGCAATGACATCACAAAGGATGGTAAATTACATAATAGTTAAGCTCTTTCGATTTCCCATCTGCATAATAAGCATCTACTCTCTTTACGGAAAGTTCGCTTTCTAACTTTAGAGCCTCAGTCTCATTTACAAAATGACAAAATCTTTTTGCACCATTTTGTCCAAAGGGAAGTTCATAGTCGTTTTCTCTAGTTAGCTTAAGTGCTTTTGCTTTTAATTTTTCATCATTCATAAATTGCCAGTAAGCAATTGCTAAAGTTGCATCTTTCTTAGCAAGATTAGAGGAACATTCAAGAATATTTCTTCTAAGTTGAAAACTTTCAATGTGATGCATTACTCCAAAAGAAACTATTAGATCAAATTCACCTTTAATCTTCTTAGCCCAATCCATTGTATTTAAGTCTAGATCGAAGAACTCTGCTTCTGTATTTTCTTTTTTAGCAATGTTTAAAAGTATTTTAGAATTGTCTAATCCAACATATCTGCTAATTTTAATACCTTCATCTTTTAAATACTTTAAAAAACGACCATTCCCACAGCCTAGATCCAAGACGTTATACGCGTTACGTTTTACGTTATACGTAGAACGTAAAACGCTTTTCCATCCTTCCCATGGAGATTGTCTTGTATTTGAGAACTCTTTTGCGTGAGTTGTATATAAATCCATATATAGAGTAAAATTTATAAAGATTATACTACAATGTAATTATTACCAAGAAATTATGCCTATAGAACAAGATATTACTCCTGATCAACAAGAAGTTATTGATAGAACTAACAGGATTTTAGAAACATATAATGTTGATGCAAGTGATATTTCTATGAATACTATTGATGTAGGACTAGCGTCAGTTTATACAGTTGATGAAGTTGGACTTGAACATGAGGTAGAGGATGGATTAACAATTAGGCAGATATTAGAAATAATAATTAAAGGTGATTTTAGAAAATCTACTGCAAAGGCATTTTTAGATTCTTTAGAAAAAGAATTACTAGGTTCAACTGCTGATAAAGATGATGATAAGCTTGATTATGAAGAAGATCCCGCAAATGTTATTTACACAACTATTGAAGAAGAAAATGAATTAGGTGAATGGGAAAAATATAAAGGTTTACCAGCACACCTTGGAGTAATGTCTATAATTCCTTTAGATCAAATGACAGATTATGAGCAAACTTTGAGAGAAAATTTTAATTTGGAATTGAGTGACGAATCAAATATCGCTGAAGATTTAGAACATGCAGTTACTAATGCATTTGAATGGAAAAAATCTAATCAATTAAACAATGAGTGGATTGAATATTTAGATGGAATGTTCTCAAGAATTGCTCAACTTTCTAATTATAGGGTGGAATAGAATCTGAGAGATTAACCTCAACTTATTAAACAGTGATAAGTAAAGCTTGTATCTCGTGATATAATCTCATTTATGCCCTACAATTTCGACCCTTCAATATATAAAAGAGAACTAAAAGGAATTTTAGAAGACACCTTAAACCTCCCTAAATTTAATAAGAAAAAGTTCGAAAAAATAGTTAGACAATATCCAAAAGACAGAAACGAAGTATTTAATAAAAACCAAATTATTAGAGGCATTGAATGGTTAATCGAAAACGATAGTTCTATAGATTTCGATGAATCTGTAATAAGAACAATGATCTCTCGAATTAAAATGAAACCTACTCGTTCTATTTCTGGAGTAACAACTGTAACAGTATTAACAAAACCTTTCGCTTGCCCAGGAAACTGCATATTCTGCCCTAACGACGTAAGAATGCCTAAGAGTTACATTGCAACCGAACCAGGTGCTCAAAGAGCTTTATTCAATAGATTTAGCCCTTATTTACAAGTCTATGGAAGACTTCAAGCCTACAAAAATACAGGGCATCCTTTAGAAAAGATTGAATTACTTATTCTTGGAGGAACTTGGTCCTACTACACAGAAAAATACAAACTTTGGTTTATAGAAGAATGCTTTAGAGCAATGAATGACTTTGGATTAAATGAGTATAAAACTGATGATAAAACAATCGACCACACTATTAAAGAAGAACTAACTTTAGATATTAACGAAGAATTGAGAGAAAGAATTGGAGATAAACCATATAACCAACTTATTGTCTCTAAAGAATATAAAGAATTATTTGCAAAAAACATCGTTGATGAATCTGAAGTTTCTTGGGAAGAGTTGTTTAGACAGCAAGAAATTAATTCGCATGGAATTGTAAGGTGCGTTGGTTTAGTGCTAGAAACTAGATCTGATGTTATTTCTGCAAAAGAAACATTAATGATGAGAAAGTTAGGAGCTACTAAAGTTCAAGTTGGGATCCAAACACTTGATGATGAGATTAGTAGAATGAATGTTAGAGGTGAAAATAAAGCTCAAGTTGCAGCAGCTTTTGATTTATTAAGATCTGCAGGATTTAAAATCCATGGACATATGATGCCAAACCTCTACGGTGCTACCCCAGAAATAGATTTGAGAGTTTACCACGAATTATTTAACGATCCTGCCTACAAACCTGATGAACTTAAGATCTATCCTACTTCAATTATCAAAAATACTGGATTACACGATAAATGGGCAGAAGGATCTTACCAACCTTATACAACTCAACAACTTGTAACATTGTTAGCCGATATGATGGAAGCAACACCAGAATATAATAGACTTACAAGAATTATTAGAGATATACCTTCTACAGAAATTGAAGATGGAAACTTAACAACAAACTTACGAGAAGTTGTTGAGCATTTATTAAAAAAAGATGGTCGAGCAAATCCTAATATAAGAGCAAGAGAAATTAAGAATAAAGTTGTTAGCTTTGATGATTTACACTTAGATATAATCGAATATGACACGAACACAGCAACGGAATACTTCTTACAATATATTACGCAACAACGAGAGATCGCTGGGTTTTTAAGACTTTCAATACCAAAAGAAAAAACGAATAAAATAACTGAAGAACTTAATGATGCAGCAATGATAAGAGAAGTTCATGTTTATGGTCCAAGCTTAGAATTAAGTAAAGAATCATCTGGTCAAGCTCAACACTTAGGTCTAGGCACTAAACTAATTGAGAAAGCAAAAGAAATGGTAAAAGAACATGGATTTACAAACCTTGCTGTTATTTCTGCAATAGGAACAAGAGAATATTACGGAAAAAGAGGTTTTAAATTAGGAGAGTTCTACCAAACTGCAGTTCTATAATATTTATGTTTTCTTTCTCTATTATTCCAAAAAGATAAGCAGTCTCCACTTCAGTAAGTTTTAATGCTTTAGAAATAGCAAATAATGTTTCCTTAGTTGGATTTACTCTATCCGACTCTAGTCTACAAATAACTCCAGAAGAAGCATTAATTTCTAGTTCTAGATCAAACTGGCTCATTCCAGATCGATATCTAAATATTTTAACTTTTTGACCTATAGTAGGATTAAACATACTCTATTCGTTAAGTATTCTAGGATCAGCACTATGCTATAATCTATTGCTAGTTAAGTTGCTCCAACAACTTGGCTAGCTTTTTTATTCTCTTCAAATTATATATCCAGTAACGATTATTGGCAACAATCTGTCGAGTTTTGAACGACAAAAATGTATCAGAGAAGCTAACAAGCCTGAATAGGGAAAGATATCTGTAGTAAGGTATATTGACTATAGTGACCTAAGTGTTGTAAAATCTGTCAGAATAAACCATACACTTTAAATATTTTCTATGAAAAAAGTACTAATTTCTCTTCAAGAATATGGACTTAGTCCTAGCGAAAGCTTAGTCTACATCACCCTATTACAACTAGGACCCTCTAGCGTTTTAGATATTTCGAGAAAGGCTAAGCTTAATAGAGCAACAACTCATCTAAATATTTCCTCATTAATTGAACGTGGATTAGCAACTCAAATTCAAAAAGGAAACAAAAGAGCTATTATTGCAGAACCTCCAGAAAAAATAAGCTATTTGATTGAACAGGAGAAAAGCACAATAAGTAGAAAAGAATCAGGATTAAATAATGTAATAGAAAGTATTTACGATGAGATAGACAAAGTAAAAGAAAATACAAGTTCTCAAGTTAAATATTACGAAGGAGTAAGAGCAGTTCAAAGAGTATACAATGATATTCTCACTTCACCTACGATAAAAGCATATGTAAGTCCCGAACAAATCTGGGAAAAACTTCCAGACAATTACAATTCATTTCCCGAAGCAATGAAAAAAGGGCTTTATATGCAAGACATCGTTTCTAAAGACAAATACCAAAAGTTGTTCGAGGATACCTACACTAATATGAAAGGTATTGATTTTAAGTTTTTACCTGAAAATTCAAAACTAAAATCAATGGACTATCTTATTTATAGAGATAGTATAGCTATCATTCAGCCAACAAAAAACAATAATATCTCTGCTATCGTTATTAAAAACGAAGGCCTTGCTATCAATTCAACGATACTTTTTGATTTACTTTGGAATATCTTAAAGTAACTATTTTATCTTTAAAATACTCTGCCAAATTGCAAAGTTATCTTCATTTCTATTTAGTTCTAGAAAGGTAATTCCTTTTATAAAGTCTGAACTGAAAATTAGCCTTGGATCTAGTCCAACTATATAGGCTTTTTCTAAAACATTAATACCAAATTCTTCACACACATCATCAATTGTTTCTCTATCAACAGTTATTTTCGATAATTGAATTTGCCTTCTTTCTAAAACACCTTTAAACCTATTAGAAATACTTGGTTTAGACATATCCATATGAGTAAAATATATTGTCTCAGATATTAGCAAGGTCGCTACAGACATTGCATTGTAATGGAATACAAAAATTAATCCATGTCATCAGGCGACGTTGGCTAAAATTGAGAGGCAAACATACATGTGCTAAAATATAAATATATTAGAGTTTTCTATGCATGAGAGGATAGATAAAACCCGAATTGCCATGTGTGAGTATAGTTCCTCTTTGCCCCCTATAAAAGGGAGGTATAAAAAACAAGAAAACATTCTCATTTTTCAAAAAATTATAAACTTTTCAGAGTTGAAATGTTTAGTGAACAAGATAACGAAGATAGCACTATTTGGCGACACTTATATATAGAGATGGATAAAACAGTCAAAATAGTGTATAATCTTCAGCAATAACTACAAATATGAACGATTTAATAGAAACAAAAGATGTGACGTTACTAACTGACACTAAGCAAACATCATTCGAAACAATGAATGGTCAACTTCTTGTGGATTCTATGACAGGTGTTTGGGATGTAGGAAATTCTTCTGCAGTGGAATTCATTAATCTCCTTATGAGCCATGGAATTATTACTCCAGAATTCTTTAAAAATGACCCAAAAGTACTGGACTTAGGCACAGGTACTGGAATTTTAGGATTGTACTTATATAAGTTAGCAAATAACATTGAAGTTGATTTAGTTGACAACAATCCCGCAGCTGTTGAAAATGCTTACCATAATATCGAATTAAATGGTTTTGACCCTGAGAGGATTAGAGCAATACTTTCTGATGGATTTGCAAGCCTACCAATCAATAATAGATATAAATTGATAATAGGTAATTTACCTATGAACCCAAATACTATTAGTGAAGCACATAGTAACAATCCAGGTTTTAAATCAAATGAAAACGGAACTACTGGTAGAAATCTAATAAATCATGCAATCATGTATTCTCTTTACAAACTAGAGAAAGATGGACTAATAGTTTTTACTGGATCTTCAAGACAGAATGAAGTGTTAACCGAAGATCATTTAACAAGTTTCTTTAGAAATAATTGGAAAATCTTAAACTCAGAAGTAAGAATTATTAATGGCGAAGAGAAAGTAGAAGCTGGACAAGATCAAGACCTTAAAGATTATCCAGGAGGTTACCATGAACCCTACATTAGAACTTGGGAAAGCCAAACTATAATTAATGGTCAATTCAGAATTTTCAAAAGAGATAAATTTGGCAATAAAATATTACAATACGAGGAGGAAGGATCTACAGATACACTATTCTATCCTCAAAGTATGCCTGGAACATTAATGCTTTGCAAAAAGAATGGAGAAACTCATTATTATTTTGTAGTTGATGGCAAACTAATTCTATACGAAGGTACTGATATAAAAATTCCTTCATGGGACAAGAAGCAACATTATAAACATAAGTTTTATGTTTATGCTGCCAAGAATGCTGCGAATGAAGGATAAATGATAGTAGTACAATTTTAAAAAGACCTCAATGAGGTCTTTTTTTTAATTTTTTATAAATCCTTATTTCTTATTAGATTCCCAAAGATTTGTAAAGAGCTCTCTAAATACTTGAGCTACATCTGCATCTTCAATAACAACAGCCTTGTAAGGTTCTGCTGCTACCATTAAAGATACTTCTTCATCTGAAATAATTACAGTTGGTTTGAAAGTAAAACTCTTTGGTAAGAATCTTGTCTCTCTTAAAGTTGCCTTGTCTTCATTTCTGTATTCTGTTCCTTGTGAGTTATCTACAGCTAACATCTTTAAGAATAAGTTTTTCTTAAGTCTTTGTGGAATGTAATACTCTTTTCCATATTCTGTAGTATAAACTTTTCTCCATTCTTCTAGGTTAGATAGATAAAGAACTTCTTTTGTAGATTTAGAGATAGATCTTTGACAAACTTCTTTAAATCCTCTTTCTCCTTCGTAATACTTAACTTCTACCTTAGTAGTTTCTTTACTTCCAGGTACAATCTCGTAAATACTTTTTACGATATCTGGCATTATCTTTTCTAATTTATTAACATCCCATTTTCTTTGTTCTAATAAGAACTTTAATTTTTCTGGATCTTCTGCAACAGCCATTCTTCTCTCACCATAATTTGTTTGACTTACAAGCCCCTTTTTAATCAATTCCTCAACGTTATTATGTGTAGTTGATCTCTTGATCCCAGTCTTTCTTGAAAGGTCCATAATCGTACTTGGGCCCGTTTTTAATAGGGTTAAATAGATTACAACTTCCTTGTCGTTTAGACCGAATTCTGTAAGATAACTTCTTACTGCTTTTTCTGATGAAACTGCCATGTTTACTGAGATAAAAATTAATTAAATAGTTCTGTGCTACGTATCCGACAAAATTTGACGTGATTAATTATATCAAACGGATAACTATAATACAAGGGTATTCCCAGCCATAAAAAATGCCAGCATAGACTGGCATTTTTCTTTACAGTGTTGATTTTTATGCAAATTGAGCGAACGCTTTATTAGCTTCTGCCATTCTAAATACTTCTTCTTTCTTTTTGAATGCAGAACCTTCCTTTTTGAAAGCATTTTGAAACTCTCTAGATAAACTTACCCAGAATTCTGTATCTTTTCTTCCACTTCTTGCAGCTTCTAAAATCCATCTAGTAGCAAGTGCTTGCTGTCTTTCTGGACTTACTTGAACAGGAACTTGAAAGTTTGCTCCTCCAACTCTTCTAGATCTAACTTCGATTTTTGGTTTAACATTATCGTAAGCTTTTTCTAAAGCATCGATTGCTGGAACTTTTGTTCTTGTAGCTAAATCATCAAGTGCTTTATAGACTTGAAGTCTAGATGTTTCTTTTTTACCATCTAACATTACAGAGTTAATTAGTTTTGCAACTAATAAACTGTTGTATCTTAGGTCTGGTGTTATGTCTCTTTTTATCGCTTTTTTTCCTCTCATTATTTTAGTTTTAAGTTTTTAGTTATTAGTTAAAAGTTTCTTATTACTTCATGATCCAGCGTTGATCATTCTATTCGTAATTCGTCACTCGTAATTTTAATATTTAGATCCCTCGTTTCACTCGGGATAATATAAAATCTAAAGCTCGCATTGCTCGCTAAGATTTATTATTACTTTGTTACTGCTTTTGGCTTCTTTCTTCCGTACTTACTTCTTGCTTGTCTTCTAGAATCAACAGCTGATGCATCATAAACACCTCTAACAACTTGGTATTTAACACCTGGCAAGTCTGGTCTTCTTCTTGCTTTCACTAATACAACAGAGTGCTCTTGTAAATTATGACCTTCTCCAGGAATATATGCTGTTACAACCTGTTTGTTAGATAATCTTACTCTAGCAATCTTTCTTTGTGCTGAGTTAGGTTTCTTAGGTGTCATGATTTTAACTGCGATACAAACTCCTCTTTTGAAAGGATTATCTTTCTTAAAGAATGTGTTTTGCACTGCGTTATAGTTAAAGTGCATAGACTTATATTTTGCATTGTCCTTGAACAATAGTCCTTTGAATCTAACCATTTTGATTTTTGGCTTTCTTCCTTTGTTTACAAGCTGTGATACTCTTGCCATATTTTGATATAAAATTATTAATTATTTATTATGCAGCTTTCAACATTTCTGCGTCAGCTATTTTTTTACTTAATGCTAATCTCTCGATAAGCTCAGATCCCAATGGTACTGGTCTTCCTATTATAACATTCTCTTTCAATCCTCTCAAGTTATCCACCTTCCCAATCAAAGCAGCGTCAGTTAATACTCTAACTTGTTGCTCGAATGAAGCTGCAGATAAGAATGATTCAGTTCTTAAAGCTGAGTTTGTTATACCTAGTAATACGTTTCCATATGTTACTTCCTTCTTTCCGTCTGCAGATAATACTTTGTTCTCTGCCAATACGTCAAGTTTATCAGTATAATCTCCTGGCATTAAGTTTTCAGAATCTCCAGAATCTTTTATTAATCCATATCTACACATTTGTCTTGCAATGATTTCTAGATGTCTATCATCAACTTCTAATCCTTGTACTCCGTAAACATCTTGAATACCTTGAATAATGTATTTTTGTGCAGTATAAACTGATTTTAAGTCTGCTAATTGTTTAGGATCTATAGAACCGAATGTTAATTGATCTCCTCTTGTAACTTTTTGGCCTTCTTTAACCATTACATTTAGTAATAATTCAGTCTCTTGTTCAGATTCAACATGTTTTCCAGTCTCTAAAGTAATAACATTACCTTCAATAGATACCTTTCCACCCATTTCTGCCTTTAGTTCTTTCTTACCTTTCTTAGCCATTGCTTCTCCTTCTTTTACAGTTGTTCCGTTCTTAATTACAACTTCATATTCTGCAGGAACTTCATATTTCTTAGAAACTTTCTTTTCTGAAACAACTCTTACAATAATTGTTTTTTTATCATCAATTACTTGAACTGTTCCGTCAATTTCTGCTAATAAAGCTTGAGCTTTAGGATTTCTTGCTTCTAATAACTCTTCAACTCTAGGTAAACCTTGTGTAACGTCAGCTTTTGCAGCTCTAGCGTCAGACTTAGATTTAAGTGTTAACTGAGTAGTTGGTTCTCCAAGTGCTTGAGAAGCAATTGTTCCAATCGCTTGTCCTATTTGTACCATCTTTCCTGTTCCATTATCAAATCCATAACATGCTACGCAAACTCCATGAGCTACAAGACATTTCATTGGACTTCTTAATTCAACTGATACAACGTCTTCGTTTGCCCCTAATTTTTTAGCTAATTCAATATCAACAACCTCACCTTTCTTTGCAAGAACTTCTCCAGTTTTTGAATTAACTGCATTTTCGCTTAATACTCTACCCTTCATTCTAGCTTCAAATGTTTGTAATCTAGCTTCGCTTCTAGAAACTGTAATACCTTCTGTAGTTCCACAATCCTCAACAGATGTAATAACATCTTGAGCAACGTCGTGAAGTCTTCTAGTTAGGTATCCAGAGTCTGCTGTTCTAAGGGCAACGTCTGCGAATCCCTTTCTAGCTCCTCTTGCTGAAACAAAGTATTCAAAGTTTGTTAATCCTTTCTCAAAGTTGTTTTTAATTGGAAGGTCTACAACATTTCCAGAAGGATCTGTTACATATCCAACAACTCCAGAAATTTTCTTAACCCATGAACTTACTGAAACTGCTCCTGAGTTTTGTAAATCCATTAAGTTTTGAGAATTCTTTTTTGCTAATCCCCAAACATCTTCTTGAATCTTTTCTGATGTATTTACCCATGTCTCTCTTTTCTTCCACTTTAGTTCGTTCTCTGTAATAAATCCGTCATTATAGTTGTTAATTAATTCCTCTTCAACTTTTTCAAATTCTTTAATATTTTCGTTAACAATTGTTTCTCCTCCGAATTGGAACTCATCCATAGATACTGAGAATCCGTAAAGACCTCCGTATTTGAAACCTAAGTTCTTAATTTCGTCTAAAGCTTCTATTGCAATATCACTTCCGTATTTTGTAAATAGTTCAGATGATAATGCTGCAATATCGTTCTTGTTTAATGCTGTGTTAATAAATCCATAATCTTGTGGAATAGCTCTATTGAATATTGCTCTTCCTGCAGATGTAGTGATTAATTCACCATTAACTAAAACTTTAGTAGCATCGTAGAAATTAATCTTGTTTAAGTTATAAGCTGAGATTAATTCGTCTGTACTTGAGTAGAATCCAACTGGTTTTGTTTCATCTCCTCTAATTAAAGTTAAGAAGTAAATTCCGAATGCCATGTCCTTTTGAACATTAACAATTGGAGATCCATCTCTTAAGTTAAGCATGTTTTCTTTTGCGAACATTCTCTCTTTAACTTCAGCAACTGCTTTATCTGATAGAGGTAAATGGACAGCCATTTGGTCTCCATCGAAGTCAGCGTTGAATCCAGTACATGTCATAGGGTGCAATCTAATTGCATTACCTTCAATAAGTACAGGGTAGAAAGCTAAAATAGATTGTCTATGTAATGTTGGAGCTCTATTTAATAAAACTGGTCTATCCTTAGAAACTTCTTCTAAGATATCGAACACAACATCATCTTTTTGTTCAAAAATTACTTTTGCTCTAGAAGGGTTAGGTGCTAGTCCTCTTGCAATTAATTCTCTAATAATGAATGGTCTAAATAATTCTAATGCAACTGTTTTTGGAAGTCCGCATTGATCGAAAGCCAATTCTGGTCCTGGAACAATAACAGCGTTTCCTGAATAGTCTACTCTCTTTCCTAAAAGGTTTTGTCTAAATCTACCTTGCTTTCCTCTAAGCATATCTGATAGAGATTTGAATGGTAAACCTCTTGAGTTTAGAGAAGGTGCTCCTGGTTTGTGATTATTATCTAATAATGAGTCAACAGCTTCTTGAAGCATTCTCTTCTCGTTTCTTAGAATAATCTCAGGTGCTCCTAAGTTAATAAGTCTCTTAAGTCTATTATTTCTGTTAATTACTCTTCTATATAAGTCGTTCAAATCGTAAGTAGCAAATCTACCTCCTGGTAATTGAACAATAGGTCTTAAATCTGGTGGAATAACTGGTAGAACTTCTAAAACAATAGATGTTGGGTTAACTCCAGATTTATTAATTCCTTTAAGAACTCTTAATCTTTGAACAATTTTTGCTTTCTTCATTTCAGACTTAGATGTCTTGAATTCTTCTTCAAGCTTAACTAACTCTTCATTAATGTTAATTTGATCTAACAACTTCTTAATTGCTTCAGCTCCCATTCCTGCTTCTATGAAGTAGAAATTATAGCTTTCTAACAATTGGTGCTCATCTTCTGAAAGAGTTGAACCAGTTCTAATGTCTTCTACAAGATTTTTTAAGTCGTGGAACTTTTGATCTGTATTTTCTTGTTTTTGTTTGAATGCAGATTTTATTCTTGCAATTTCTATATTCTCTGAGTTTAGAATTCTCTCTAATTGCATTTCTGCTTTTTTCTTATCTTTGTTAGATTTTCTAGCTTCTTCCTTATCTTCTTCGAATCTAGCCTTAATCTCATCAATTTTTTCGTTTAACTCAGTTTCTAATACTGCTAATTCATCTTTCTTTAAAGTCTCAATATTTTCTAAAGCTTTAGCTCTTTCTACTTCGTCTACGTTTGTAACAACGTATCTGGCGTAGTAAATAACAGTCTCTAGTTTCTTTTGAGGAATATCTAGAATTAAAGATAATCTGTTAGGAATACCATTAGAGAACCAAACATGGGCTGTAGGTGCAGCTAATTTGATATGTCCCATTCTTTCTCTTCTAACTCTTTTATGAGTAATTTCAACTCCACATCTGTCACAAACAATTCCCTTGTATCTAATTTTCTTATACTTTCCACAGTAACATTCGAAGTCTTTTGTTGGACCGAAGATTTCCTCAGCCATTAAACCTTGCGGTTCTGCTTTGAAAGTTCTGTAGTTAATAGTCTCAGCTTTTGTAACTTCTCCATGAGACCAGTTCATAATATCCAGAGTGGATGCTACAGTGATCTTTAGTGCTTTAAAATCTTTAATCATATTTATTTTTTAAGATTTATAGGTTCTAATTAAAGTAAATTTATTCAACAGTAAATCCGCTATCTGCATTATTTTTCATTTGTTCATCTAAAATCACAGTTGCAGATGCTTCTGGATTATTTCCAACTGAGTCTACGATTTCTTCTAATGCCATATCGTCTTGAGTATCATCATATGTAGCTTGTACTTTCTCTAATTTGATTGCTAATCCAGCAAGTTCCTTATCTAACACATTGAAAGATTCAGGTACATTTGGTGCAGTAATCTTTTGACCAGAGATAATAGCTTTGTAAGCTGCTGCTCTTCCGACAACATCATCTGACTTAATTGTTAACATTTCGTGTAAAACGCTTGGCACACCGTGTGCTTCAAGAGCCCAAACTTCCATTTCTCCGAATCTTCTTCCTCCCTTTTGAGCTTTTCCTCTTACAGGTTGTTGAGTTACAAGAGTGTATGGACCAGTAGATCTAGCATGAACCTTGTGGTCAGCCAAGTGATCTAGTTTGAAACAATATTTCATTCCAACTGTTACTTTTTGATTGTATTTTAATCCTGTTCTTCCATCGAATAAATCAACTTTTTCTTCATATTCAACTCCAGATTCTTTTGCAAGTTCCATTAAACTATCTATAGAGTATTCTGAGAACGGTTGAACTTCTACTTTAACTCCTAATCTTTGTGCTAAAGATCCAACATGAGTTTCAATAAGCTGTCCTAAGTTCATTCTTCTAACCATAGATGATGGACCTAAGATAATATCTACAGGATTTCCATCTGCTGTGTAAGGCATGTCTGCTTCTTTAACAATCTTTGTAACAACTCCTTTGTCTCCGTGGAAACCAGTCAATTTATCTCCGATTGAAATTTTGTGTGTCTTAGCAACCCATACTTTTACTTGCTTTAATGCTCCAGCATTTAATTTTGCTCCTTTTTCTCTATCTAATACTTGAACTCCAATAACAACTCCATGTTCTCCGTTAGGCATTCTTAAAGAGTTGTCTCTAACATCTCTTGCGTATTCTCCGAAGATAGCTCTTAAAAGTTTCTCTTCTGCTGTTAATTCAGACTCACCCTTTGGTGCAATAACTCCAACTAAGATATCGTTAGGTTGAACACTTGCTCCTAATCTAACAATTCCGTTGTCGTCTAAATTTCTTAATGTATGTTCTCCAACTCCAGGTATATCTCTAGTTACTAATTCATTTCCTAATTTTGTTTCTCTAATTTCTTGAACATATTCTTGGATATGAACTGATGTTAATGCATCGTCTTTAACTAATCTTTCTGAAATTAAAATTCCGTCCTCATAGTTATAACCATCGTATACAAGGTAAGCTGCTCTTAGGTTAACTCCTAATGCTAACTCTCCGTTATCTGTACATGGACCATCAATAAGAACATCTCCTTTCTTAACAACTTGTCCTGGCATTGCAACTGTGTTTTGAGTAAATGATGTATTTTGATTTGTTCTAACAAATTTCTCAACATCGTATCTTTGCTTGTATGCTTTCTCTTTTCCTTTATATTCAATTACAACTTTCATTGAGTCGGCTTCTAAAACAATTCCATCATCTTCTGCAAAGACAGTTCTTCCAGATGCTCTAGCTGCTTCTTTTTCAAATCCTGTTCCAACGATTGGAGATTGAGATCTAATTAATGGTACAGCTTGTGTTTGAGTTTTAGCTCCGATTAATGTTCTGTTTGGGTCATCGTTTCCTGCGAATGGAATTAATGCTAAACCTAATCCAGCAATTTGAGATGGACTAACGTCTATTGCATCAACTTCATCTGTAGATAGTTTTGCATATCCTTGACCATCTCTTACATATGTCTTAGCATCTGTAATATTTCCAAACTCATCTGTTTTTGTAGATGAACTTGCAATTTTTCTTGTTTGTTCTAAATCTGCATCTAAGTAAATAACTTCATTCTTAATGAATGGTTGAACAACAAAAGTTTTTGCTCCTGTTTTTTCAATCTTAGAAATAATATCTGCTGTAATTGCACTTCCTTTTGAAGCTAATTTTTTTGCTCCATCCATTACATCAGCTCCTACAAATCTGTTTTCAAAATCTTTTAATTTATCTTTTCCTAATTCAAATGTATTAATTACTGGGTAATATGGTGCTTCTAAGAATCCGTAGTCGTTTATCTTAGAGTAAATAGCCAATTGGTTAACCATACCGATTGATGGTCCTTCTGGTGTAGTTACTGGACAAAGTCTAGAATAATGAGAATTGTGCACGTCTCTTACTGAGAATGTTGCTCTTTCTTTTGTTAAACCTCTTGGTCCTCCAGCTGAAATCTTTCTCTTAACTTCCAATTCTGAAAGAATGTTAGTTTGATCCATAAATCTCATTAATGCTGAGCTTCCAAAGAATTGGTTTACTGCAGACATTATTGGTCTTGTATTAATTAACATTGCAGGTGTAACTTTTTCGTCAGTTGAGTAAGTACTCATCTTGTCTCTAATGTTTTTCTCCATTATTAACATTCCGATTCTTATCTTTTCTGAAACTAATTCATTTACTCCTCTAATTCTTCTGTTTGTTAAAGAGTCGATATCATCTTGTGCAAGACTTCCATTGTTTAACCTAATTAAACATTTCATTACTTCTACAATATCTCTCTTTTTTAGAGTGTAGTCGTTTAAAGT
>JBDSRX010000050.1:0-26003 GCA_039929105.1 Candidatus Dojkabacteria bacterium | reverse complement strand
AGGATCGAAACCTTCTCTTACTAATTTTTTCATTAACAAGTTAAAGACTGCATACATTAACAATGCGCCTTCTTTTTTGATGTAATAGAATCTACTTCCAGAAACTTTTGCTCCTGCCTCTAAATCGATAATGTCTAAATCTGTACCTATTTCCCAATGCGGTTTTGGTGCAAACTCAGGTTCACTCATATATTGTCCACTGAAATTCTCTTTTCCTAATTTATCTTGTGTTAAATATCCACTTGTTGGATCCCATGCTTTAATTTCAATATTATCTTCTTCTCCTTTTCCTTGTGGAACCTCATCTAAATATAGATTTGGCATCCAGTCTAAAATTAATTGCCATTGTTGGTTTATTGTTCCAAGTTGTTCATTTCTTGTTTCGATCTCTGTTTTTAAGCCCTTGATCTTTGTTAAAGTTGCTTCATCTGGTTTTCCTTGAAGTGATTTATTGATTACGTTTAGTTCTGATTGAAACTTTTCTGATTCTTGAATTAAACCTCTTCTTTTTTCGTCTAATTTAAGCCAAGCATCTACATCTGCTTTAGTAGAATCACCTCTACCCGAAGCTAATTGTTTTTTGTAAATCTCTGGATTTTTTCTTAAATTCTCAATATCTATCATTTTTTACTAATAAGATTTATAGTCAATGAATTTTATCCTAAAAACTCAGGATTTAACAGCACTACAAAGTTAACTATACTTAGGATAATAATTTTGATTCTATAACATGTTGGCTCATTCTAGTTCTAAATCCAGGGCCAATTGCATTTGCTAATGCTAAGAAAAAGTTTACATATGTTCCTGTTTCTTCATCTGGCCATCCCTGTACCATATCTCCAGGTGCATCTGCATAATCTGGTGAGAAAGGAACTTCAACTAATTCGTAGTATACAAAAGATTTTATTTCTCCAGTTGGAGTTTCGATGTTGACTGATGTTAAAAATACTGCGTGTGGTGGGAAACCTTGCTTTGCAAGTTCAGGCATCCAGTAAACACATTGGTAAGATCCTGTTTTTTCATCTATTTTATTTCCCTCTGCTTTAAGTTTCATTCCTAATTCTGTTGAGCCAAAGTCGAAACCGAAATTACAAGCATTATTTTGAATATGCTCTAAAATTCCAGTTGAAATTAAATCACTCTGCGAAATTAATCTTTTTACTTGTGCAAGCTTGTCTTCTTCGTAACCTTCGACTCTAGATTCATTACTTAAACCTTCTAGAATACTATCTGTTGCTCTTGCTTGAAAATTTGGAGCAAATCTTTTTATTTCTGCTGCCAAAGCTTCTTCACTTAAACCAGTTTCTTGCATTACAAATGTTTTTAGGTTTGTAAGCATATTATTTGTTGAAAGAGTAAGTATTCCATAAAGAAGTTGTTCAAAACCCACACTCTTGTCTTCCAATGCATCAAACTCCTCTTTTGTTATAAAAGATCCAGTTTCAGGATTTGTAAATTGAGGCAAAGCTTCTGCAAATGTTTTCTCTCCTCCAAATTGAGCTATTCTATATTCTATATCTGCAGCTCCGTTATAGCTAACTGTAATTCTTAAATTTTTTACATCTACTCCTTTTTCTTTTAATAAATTTAAATAACCATCAACGAGAAATGTTTTTGAAGAACTTGCTAACATTATCTCTGGGTTATCTGTACTTACTGTTACTGCAGCTCTTTCTGAGTCTACAATTGTAGAAGTTGTATTAACTCCATTTGAAGTAATGAAACCAGTTTGGAAAATATTCTCTTCGGAAAGCAATTCTGGTGCTAATTGACCCGAAGTTTCGAAATCTTTTAATTCAGCAGACATTTCTTCAGGATTTGATCCCATTGCAACTGCATTAGCATAGTATTGAGAAATTATAGCTCTCGCTTTTTCATTCTCTATATTACTTATCCATTCTGGAAATTTAATTTGATCTAAGTTTTGTGTCATATTTATATTTGGTAATAATAAACCGGGTGTTAATAAAGCTAAACGAAGAATATCTCTTCTCGAAGGATTATCCATAGTAATAAACTAATATTTAACCATGATTATATCATAGTGATAGAGCCTTTAATCTTCTTATTCCATTGTCATTTACTTCTGTCATAAATCCTTCGAAAGAGAAATTTACGCCATGCTCATCCTTTTCTAACCAATCTTGTTCATAAAGCTTTCTTGATGGATCTATAATTCTAATCTGACCAACTCTTACACCATTCCCTTCTCCATAATATGGTGTTGAATGAGTGTATTCAATTAAAGAAGGCATTCCGTCTTCTCTATACACTACTCTTGTAACTAGCTGAACATGATGCGTACCAACCTTTTTCCATTTAGATCTGATTAAGTCTCCTGGTCTAACATCTGCAACTTGAACTTCAATATTGTTATCTAAGCCCGTTAGAGTGTTTGCTCCCATGTTTTCTACTGGTCTAAGTATATATCTTAATTTCGCGTAGAAACCAGAACCTGCTACCTTTAATGCTGACCAAATATGTTTATGTTTTTTATCCCAATATTCTGCATCTACTACATGTACTACAAATCCGGAGCAATCTATTCCAATTCCTTTATCGATTAAGAATTGTTTAATTTCTTTATCTGACATTTTTTCAAAATTCACTCCCTTTAATTTTTCCCAAATTCTTGCTTCCATTACAATTTCTTCAGGTGTACCTTTTCCAACCATTGCCCTTAAATCTTTTCCTCTTTTAGAGTTTATATAATATGGTGCAACAACAGTTTTAGAACCTAAAGGTAGGTTCATGTATCTGTGAATTACATTTTGAGCAGCATCGGAAATTTTTAATTCTTTCATATAAATATTAGTGTTTATAGGTGTACTTGGAGTTTATCACAAAGTGTCAAAGCACGAAATTCGAATAAAGAAATCCAAAAGAATAACTGACATGCTTAAATTAACTTAAGGATATCGGGTCTGGGTAAAAGTAGTGGTTCACTTCCACGTAATGGTTTGGACGTACTTTTACCCAGAAGTTTTTACAGCCCTTTTTGCTTACAAAAAGGGCGAAGGCACTTTGATTGAGTAAACCTCACAATGAATGACCTTGAGAATTTATTAAACGATGGTAACGGCTTTGCCGCTTTTAAAACTACTTAAGTAACCCTGCAACGTAACCGGAAGACCACGCCCAACTCAAATTAAAGCCTCCAACATCTCCGTCTACATCTAGAATTTCTCCACAGAAGTACAGTCCAGGAATTTTTTGTGATTCTAAAGTATCGTTATTAATCTCTGTAGTATCGATTCCACCTGCTGTAAACTCAGCTTCATTCCATCCCCTTGTTGCAGAAATATCTGCAGTGAATGAAGTTAGTAGTTGAATGATTTCTGATCTTTGAGTAGTTGATAGTTGGTTTACCGGTAAATCTTTATTGATATTAATAACTCTTAATAATGCAGCTGGGATTTTATTAGGGAAAATTCCAAAAAGACTTTTTTCTAAAGTTTGATCTGGTCTTTTTGTCCACCTTGTTTCCATTAACTTTGTTACTTGTTCAGGAGATTTTCCCGGAAAGAAGTTTAGTTTTATTTGAACTCCACTCTTTTCTTCTCTATTAATGTGGATTGAGATTTCTCTAGAAATATTTAGTATTGCTGGTCCAGAGAAGCCATATTGTGTAAACATTACATCGTCCGTTCTAGTTTTAATTTCTTTATTGTTGATGATAGATGTAACTTCAATTTCCATTTTTACACCTTGCAGTTCGTGACTTAAAGGATTTTTAGAAACCAATGGAAGTGCGGATGGAACTGGTTTAATAATGTTATGACCAAATGGTCTGGAAATATCATAGCCTGATCCGTTTGAGCCTAATGCTGGATAAGTCTTTCCTCCTGCTGAAATAATCAAATTACGAGTTATGAATGACGAATGACGAATTTCCTTACCTTCGATATTCAAAATAGAAGCAGTCAGTTCAAATCTATTTTTTTCATTCCTAATTTTGTCATCCTGAGCTTGTCGAAGGACGTCAATCCTTGTTACATCCGTATTTAAATGCACATCGATGTTCAACCTATCCAACTCGTCTTCTAATAGTGCAGTTACTGTTTTTGCAGAATCTGTTATTGGGAAAAGTTTTCCAATGTTTGTTTTTCTTTCTACATACAGTTCAATTCCTAAATCTTCAAAGAAATTTAAAATATCTTTGTAACCGAATTGTTTTAAGATTCTTTCTGGAAATGTTGGATTTGTAGAATAGTAGTGGTCGTTAATACTCTTATCTAAATTGATATTTGTAATATTACATCTTCCTGCTCCACAAACTAAGATCTTTCTTCCTAATGCAAAAGTTCTATCTAAGATTGCGACTTTTAGTTCTGGACTTTTTCTTTTTGCTGAAATTGCAGCCATTTGCCCAGCTGCTCCACCCCCGATGATGATTAAATCGTATTGATTGTTTTGTAAATTGCTATTCATATTTAAGTTTTAATGAAAGAAATGAAAACAATGAAGAAAATGAAAAAGTATTTATTCCTATGAGATTCAATTATTTTAATTACTTTCATTTTTTAATTCCCTCATTCTTTAATATCAACTACTTTTGCCTCAGATAATTCTACCAATAAATCGGAATCAACTTCGAAACAACTTTGAGAATCTCCAGCCGATGGATAAACATATCCAAACTTTAAAAGATCTTCATCAAAAAACTTATAGTCTGTGTGATAACCAAAAGGTGTAACTCCACCAATATTTAATCCAGTAATTTCTTTTACATAATCTGCATCTGGTTTTAAAATATCGTCATTTACAAAATCTTTTAGTTTTGCAAAACTAACTCTATGGTTTCCTGCTGCAATAACTAGAATTGACTTTCCAGATTTAGTTCTGAAGATAAGAGATTTTGCAATTTGACCAACAAAACATTCCAAAGCTTTTGCTGCTTGTTCTGCTGTTTTAGTTGTATGTTCTGAAACAATTACTTCTAAATTATTTTCTTGTAGTATTTCTTCAACAGTTTTCATTTTTTATTCAAGATTAATTATTCTGAGATTCTATTTGGATTTCTTCATTCGAATTTCGAATTTTCGATCTTAGCTTTCTCCTTTCTTATTTTTATATGTATGTACAAGTTTAAGAACTTCATCAAAAACTTTTTCTAATTCATCTTCTTTTAACCCTAGTTGTTTTGCAAGTTGTAAAAGTAAAGTAATTAGAAGGTTTTGTACTCCAGCTTGAACATTTGCTGTTCCTTGTGGATTTTTATTATTTCCTTGAATTTCTGCAACTGCTTCAAATTTATTTGAAGATTCAACTTTATTGCCGACTTCTTCAAATGCATTGTTTAATGCAGAATAAACCATTCCTTTAAATTCTACTGGTGTTTCCTGATTTTCCATAGTTGATTTGTTATCCCTTTCGCCTATGCGGACTGGATCATTATTAAGTATAAGGTCCTTCGACAAGCTCAGGACAATAATAATCTAAACTTCGCTAGCTCAGTAAGATTATTTAGTTGATTATACCACTAGGAAATGGTTTTAGGGTTTCGAATTTCTTAGATAACTATGTTTATGCTTTCTAAAATTCTCTTTGTATTTCTCTCTTATAATAGGTAAACTTAAAATATGAATCCACTAACAGAGAAGTTAATACAACAAGTAAACGAAAAATTAAAAGATTCTCCTTTATTCTTTTTCTCAAGAGATGCCGAAAGATCCCTAGGTTTAGAAAATGTTTTAGATAACTATTATATTGCTGCGGTCGAGTCGAATTATGTTTCTCATAGTTTAAAAAAACTTAAAGAAAATAATATTAAAACAACCCAAGAACATGACGAAATTTTAAAAAATGACTCTACTCTAGAATTAGTAAAGAACGCAAAAGTACAAGAATGGATAAAACAACATGCTCCAAATAAATTTTATGCTCAATTTTTTCATTTTAATCAACCTGCTGTACGAGTAATGGAAGGTCTTGGAGGAACAGTGTTAAACATTTCTGCAGATTTAAATAGAAAATTTGAAGGTAAATTAAGCCAATATAAAGTATTTGAAGAAAATAGTATTCCAACACCAAAATCTCTTGTTGCAAATATCTCAGATGTAAGTTGGGCAAGTTTGAGTACGGATTTAGGTTCACTAAAATTTGTTGTTCAAGAAGATAGAGCTCACACAGGAATTGGCACACATTTTTTAGAAAATGAGGGTGACTTCTTACTTTTACAAAAAGCTTTAGATGGAAATATTGTAAGAATATCTCAGATGGTAGATGGAAATTCTTATACTATTAACGGATGTGTTACTAAAAAAGGAGTTTTTGTTGCAGGATTACAATATCAAATAACAGGAATAAGAGATTTAACACCGGGCAAAGGCTCTACAATTGGTAATGATTGGACACATGGTTATAGAAGTGTAACTCCAGAAATGAGAATTGCCTTGTTTGATATTACAAAAAAGATTGGTGAAATTATGCAGAAAGATAATTATAGAGGTTTATATGGAATAGATTTAGTTGTCGACGGAGATAAGTTTTTTGTAATTGAAATTAATGCCAGACAAACAGCAAACATACCTTTACAAACAAAATTAGAATTAAACCAAAACCAAGTTCCGCTTGCTTTAATTAATTTAGCAGAATGGCTAGATATTGATTTTGATATAGAAGCATACACACAATTGCAAGAGATTGAAGGATCTCAAATATTCTTAAGATCTAAAACTGATGGTTTTACTATTAAAGATCAATTAAAATCTGGAATTTACAGACTACAAAGTGATAATGCAGCTGCAAAAAGAATCGCAGAGCAAGGAGAATGGACTATGGATCAAGTTATTTACATTGATGAAGAGCAAGATAAACCTTTAATTTGGCAAAAGGATGGATACTCGATAGATTTTATAGAAGCAGGTGGATTTGTTCTGTTATGTCAGAAGAAAGGGCAAACAAGAAATAAATTTGATGAAGTTGCCAGAATGCAATTTACTTATCAAATAGTCTACATCGAAGGAGTTGCACCATGGATTTTAGAAGCAATGAAAGCTATTGAAGATAGAATCCGATAGATGTACACTAACAAGAGTTAAAATACCAAGATGAAGAAAAAATTAAGACTTCTTTTAGTTATTCCATTAATAATTTTCTTTGCATCGATACTTGTTGTTTTATTTTGCCCAGTTAAAATACTACCTTGCGAAACTAGTGCTACTGACCCTGCAACTTCTTGGGAGAAAACTAAATGCAAGGGTTACTACTTAACAACAAATCCAACTACAGAAGAAGATAAAGTAAATGTTAATAATTCTGCTTTCTTAATTAATCTTGTAATTCTAATTTCTGGATCTTTCTTATTTAATGGGATTCTATTCTTGCTTCTTTTTGTTTTTGTATCAATAAAAGGAAGATCAAAATCAGAGAAAGAATTAGAGAAATGGAATGAGGTTGCTGCTCTTGATGATGAACCTGAACAACCTCCACTAACTCATAAGACTGGACTTTTTAGTAAGTTAATGAAGAAAGATGAATATGAGGAAAAGTTTGGCAGGAATAATACATCTGAAGAAAATGACGACTTATGAAATTAACAGGAAAAACAATTTTGATAACAGGTGCTTCTAGTGGAATTGGTAAAGCTGCTGCTTTGAGATTCGCTCAAGATAAATGTCATTTGATTCTTGCAGCTAGAAATATTAATGAGCTTAATGAAGTTAAAAAACTTGTTGAAGAAAAAGGTTCTACTGCTGAAGTAGTTACTTGTGATGTTAGTAAAGAGGATGACATTAAAAAGATGTTTGCCGGAATTGATAAATTAGATGCAGTTTTTAACAATGCTGGCCTAGGATTTGACGGTAAAATATTTGAGCAAGATGCTTCTAAAATAAAAACTTTGGTTGATGTAAACGTTCTTGGAATGATATTGGTAACTAAATATGCCTCAGAGATTATGGTCAAACAGAAATATGGCCATATTATTATGACTTCTTCTGTTGCGGGATTAGTTCCAGTGCCGGGCTTCTCTGTGTATTCGGCTACAAAATGGGCAATTACAGGTTTTACTGCAAGTGTTCGACGAGAACTATCAAAACACAATGTTAAAGTAAGTTCTCTACATCCTGGAAAAATTAAAACATATTTCTGGAAAAGAGGTGGAATAGATTCAGATGAAATTACAATGTCTTCTGTAGATTCAGTTGCGAATGCAGTTTATAGAGCATTATTTACAAATATATATAAAATCCATGTTCCATTTTATGTAAGAGTGATATACTTGGTATATAGATGGTTTCCATGGTTAGTGGAATTCTTTTTAAATAATATTGGTTAAATTTTTTAATATGGCACAGGGAGAATCTGACGAACCAAAATCAGGTATTTGGAATGGCCTTACCGGTGCATTTGCAGGGTTCGGGAAAAGCAAAAAGAGAGAGACAGAAGAACAAAATGTTGTACAGACTGTTAATAAAAAAGGTGATACACAAGAACAATTTACTATTAACTTAGCAATGGAAACGGGGGTAGAAACAATTGGTAAAATACTACCGACTGTAGCAAAAGATTTTAGACTAAGACTTCAGGGTAAGAAATTGAATGATCCAGAATACCCTAATCGTGAAAGAGCTGTGGAAGAAAGTGGTGTAATAATAATGAGCTCACAGATTCCCAATAAAAGTCATGAAAATCAAGACTATGTAACTGCTTTTGATATGGGATATGGAGAAAGAGGAATAGTTCTAATCGATGGAGCATCAAACTATGTAGGTGAGAAAACCAATTCAGAAGAATATGCGGTAGCTTATGGAAATTTTTTAAAAAGCAAATTGTCCACTCCAGAATACTCTAACGCAATAAGAGATGCCATCAACTTAATGGTAAGCTCTGATAAATCTGAGTTTGAAGCTGGATTAAAAGGTATCGATATTATTATGGGTGAACTACAGAATCTATTTATGATTGATGCTAGAGCTAGAGCTAAAGCTGGGGAAAAAGGTTATGAGAATTTTACTAACTGGGGGGCAATCGGTTATTGCAGTATATCGATTATCTCGGATGCTCGTCTAGTTAACCTAGAATTTGGAAGATATAAAGATTCTGGTTATTCATTAATAAGTAACGATGGCGATCCTTTCTTCCCTTCTGATTTATTTAAGACAGAGCCTTTAAATAGTCCTTATCAAAAGAGACATGCTCTATATGCAAGAGACAAATATAATGTTATTCAATCTTATTATGGTGATAATCCTCTAGATGAGAATGGAAGAACTCTTACTATGTATCCTGCAGAACATGGTGTTGGTTCGGGGAGAGTTTCTATTATTTATGGAATGAGCCCTGATGATTTATATATGAAATTTAGTGATGGTTCAAACCGTGATAAAGGACTAAACCCTTTTGACGATGGGTCGGGAGCATGTACTACTACGAGTGGAATTACAGCTGGTTAAACCCTCTCCATAATTAAAACATCAAAGAACTCAGAAGAAATTTTGAGTTCTTTTTTTAGTGTTCCATTAATTTCAAACCCTCTCTTCTTATAAATTCCAATTGCTTGTTCTTGCGAAGCTACTACCAATAAAGATAGTTTTGTAATTTCTTTATTATTTTCTAAAACTTCAAGTGCCTTATTGATTAAAGACTTTCCTATTCCTTTTCCTCTAAATTTCTTATCAACATAAAACCAAACAAAAGATGCAATATGTTTTTTTCTTTGTTTATTATCGTAAGTAATCCCAATCATTCCTTGCAACTCATCTTCATTGAAAGACAAATACATTTCTTGAGAACTATTTGTTAGAAACGGATTAATGTATCCCATCCACCAATATTCCGAGTTTGGTTCGTACTCTTCTGCAGAAACTGAAAAAGCATGAGGATCTTCTTTGAGTGCAACAAGCATTAAGTTTTTTATTGCAGTGTAATCTTTTAACTCTGCTTTTCTAATTGTAGACATATGATTGATTATAGAACAGAATCAAGACTTTTAAAATGACTCCAATGTGAGCTAGTGATAAAATGACGACATGAAGTTTATTAAGTCTCTAATCACTCCTAAGAAAGCGTTAATCTTTACGATTATTATATTTGGCTTTCTTTTTATTACACAAGGTGAACCATATTATCGATCTGACGAATGGTGCTACTATACAATTTCTAAAAGTTTAATAGACAAGAATAGTTTTGTTAATTCCGAAAAGCCAGAATATTTCGATTACATGGAACATGTAAAAGAAACTTATAACAACAATTATATCTCCGTATGTTCACCTGGAGTCTCAATTATTCAACTTCCAGGACTAATTGTCGCTAACTTCTTTAAAGGCGATAAAACAATCTATAACGACTATTTTATGGCATACAATGGGCACACGTTATATGAAGGTGTGGCTGCTTTAATTACAGCAATGTTTTTTGCATTAGTTTCATTAGTTTTGATATTTAAGACTTTAAAATTATTAGGTTTTGGAGATAAAACAGCAATTATTTCTACTGGAGCAAGCTTTATTTCAAGTTTTGCAATCTGGTATGTATTCTTAGGTCCATCTTTTACCCACATATACGAGATATTCGCTATTAGTGCGATTGTCTATCCATTGGTTAAATTGAAGAAGGAACCTCGAAGTCGTCGGCTATTACTCTCTATGGGTTTAGCTGTAGGTCTATCTTTTCTGATACGACCTACACTCATACCTTTAGGAGTTGTTATTGGATTATATTTTTTGGTGACAAGGAGGTGGAGATCTTTACTCTATTTTATAGCTGGAGGAATTCCTACATTATTACTTTGGTTTGCTTACAACTTAATTTCTTATGGCGGAATTATTGCTTCTGGATATAGCGTTGTTAGAACAGAAAACTTTAACCTGACCAATTTCAATGGATTTAATATGCTTTTCTCTCAATATCGAGGCTGGTTGATATATTCTCCGATATTTATCTTTGCTATTGCTGGATTAGTTCTGCTTTATAAAAAGAATAAACTACTTTCCATTGCTGCTTTAGTTTCAATCTTCTCTACAATTATTGTATATGGATTCTGGCCATCTTGGTGGGGTGGAGGAAGTTATGGTCAAAGATTTATGATATTCGCAGTTCCTTTCGGAGCAATAGGTTTATCAGTCATTGCGAGGAGCGCAGCGAGGTGGCAATCCCGTAAGTTGAGGATGTTACTTTACATTCTAATGATTCTGACGTTCGCCTTTTCTTTGGGATTAGTTGGATTGTATAGAATTACAGTTACATCAAAATTATCTGAATCTTTTGAAGGAAAAATAGATGGAATGTATTCTGCAGATAGATATACACCTTTCGAAATGTATCAATCAAATATAGATTTAATTAAAAATGCATCCAGCGTAAAAGATTATTTTGCTTCAGTTTACAAAAATGTAAATGGTGGAAGTGGAATACTAGCAATATTAACAGGAACATCCAATGGAGTATTAAGGGTTGACGACAGAGAATTAGCCGTTGATAAATTAAATGTATTAACTCCACCAATATTAAGAAGAGAATTACCAAGCGAAGTATTTGGATATTACAAAAGTGATATTAATAATAAACTCTATACTTTCACAATTACAGATATTGAATCTGGAGATATTTTAGAAATAAACTGTGCTTCCAACTGCAGTTCTTCTACAAAGAATCTTATTCTAATAGAAAGTAATTATGGAATTACGAAGCTACCAACAGCAGAATATGTTTCTATAGTTACAAATAAGGGACATTTTTACTTTAAATACATTTCTAATCTTCAATTTAGAGGATTTCCAGAGAATATACCCGTAGGAGAAACTGAGTTTACTATTTAATTATTCTACGAAGATATCTATTTCCTTTTCTATAGTCTTTTCTGAGCTTACAACTCTTACATTAATCCTATTTGTTCCAGAAGTTAATGTTTTAGTAATACCACCAGTATTTTCTAAATTAAGACCTAACTCTACATCCGTTTGTGTTGAAGCATTACTTATAGTCCAGAATATATCGAATTTATAGGCTTTATTCTCTCCCCATTCTTTACCATCCACTAACGGAATAGCAACTAATTTATATTCATGAGTTACCGGATTAGACTCGGTAGCAATAATGCTTGCATCTATAGTAAATGAGGCATTTGCTACAGAAACATCTTGTTGTTGATTGTTAACAAAAAGAACAAAACCAGTTCCACCAACTAAAAATGCTGCAAAAGCAAAAGCAGCTAATGGCTTACCTAAGAATCCATATTTAGGAGTTTGTAAGTCCTGAATCTTTCTATTTTGAGTAATAACAAGACCTATAAGTACTAATACAACGATTATTACAACGGCAAATAATGCTGCAAAGGCAGGGTATTGATTTAAAGCTTGAGTAGTTTGGTCCATTTATTGAAAAAACATTAAGTAATTCTTTACCAGTATATACATATTTAGAAACCAAGTCCACATCATGAATGAAAGAATTAAAAAATGAAAGAATTATAATAAATAGTTCATTTTGTCATTACTTCATTCTTTCATTAAAGTACCAGCTGATGTTATGAAATAATTTGATATAATTTATAATGCGTTACTATAAATAATAATATGGATGTAAAGATTTCAGAATCTTGGAAAAAGTATTTAGAAGGAGAGTTTGATAAACCTTACTTTAAAGATCTTATCGCGTTTGTAAAGCAAGAATATTCTACTAAGAAGATTCATCCACCTAGACCATTTATATTTAGAGCCTTCGATGAATGTTCTTTTGAAGATTGTAGAGTTGTAATATTGGGACAAGACCCTTACCATTCTCCAAATACAGCAAATGGACTTTCTTTTTCTGTAAATCCAGAAAACAAAATTCCTCCATCACTTCAAAATATTTACAAAGAAATGAAGAGTGACTTAGCCTTGGAACCTCCAATAAATGGTGATTTAACAAACTGGGCAAAACAAGGAGTTCTATTACTAAATTCTGTTTTAACAGTTGAACAAGGAAAACCAGGAAGCCATGCAAAAAAAGGCTGGGAGACATTTACAGATGCTGTTATAAAAACTATTTCAGATAAAAAGAATCATGTAGTCTTCTTTTTATGGGGTGCTTATGCACAAAAGAAAGGAGAGATAATAGATAGGAGTAAGCATCTAGTTATTGAATCTGCGCATCCTTCACCCTTCTCCGTTTTGAGAGGTTTCTATGGGAATAGACCTTTTAGTAAAACTAATGCATACTTAAAACTAAATAAAGAAAAAGAAATTAATTGGGCAAATAAATATGAATAACCAAGAATCATTAGAAAGGAAAAAGTTTATAGATACTCTTTTAGACAACTCTTTAGATTCTGGAGTACCGCTAGAGCTAAGGGGTAAATCTATCGATGAGATTCAAGCAATTATAGATAGTATAGAAGACGAGAAGTTAAGGATGAATATATCTAAATGGGACTTTGCACCTGAAGAAAAAATAAAGATTAGAGATGAATTAATGGATAAAAGAATGGAACTTTTTAAACTCTCTAGAGAAATTAAAGATGATGATAAAGAAAAAGAAATGCGAAAGAATGCAATCTTTGCAGAAATAGATGCCATGGATTTTAGTCCTGGAGATGAACCTGAGGAATATGATGCAACAAAATATGAAAAAGCAGTAAAACAAAGAGAATTAGAAGTAGAAGAAATTGAGAAGAACAAAAAAAGAAAAATTGACTTAAATATTGTAATCAAAAATATTGAATCATTAGAAGAGATAGAGTTTAGAAGAATTAATATTTCCATGGAAATGAATAACCAACTATTTTCTTGGGGAGGGAGTTACAGGGATATTCCTTTTTTATATTTACCTGAAGGATTTGTTGATCTAATTTTGAATGAAAGTATAAATAATAAACAATCTGCTTGGAAACATATTGAAGAGATACTTAGAGAAATTAATTCAATATATGTAATGGATGAAAAACTATACAAATCCTTCATTAATCACTTGCAAGGGCATAAAGCAATGAGACAGATTCTTTTTAAAAAAGGTGCTGATGAAAATAAAACTATTGAATTTGCTAAACTTGTAATTCCCATTTATGATCTACCCAATTCTTTGCCAGCTAATGGATTGACTAACTACTACGATTATAATTACCATACAATTATTTGGAGATACCCTGAAGGGACAATTTTAGAAGATAAGGACGAATATCAATCTTTAAGTTCAGATGGGAAAGAAGTTGTCTTTAAAGGTAGCGCAGAAGATTCCTACTATGAAATTGGTTGTGAAGAAAATGCTCACGCATTTTACTTTAAAGAAGAAACGAGAGATGTGACTAATGCTCAAATAAAAGCACAACGGAAAGAGATTAAATATACCTCACAACCACATGAATTAAATGCGCTATACGCAATACTTGCCGGATATATTCTTAAATATGGAAGTGAAGAAAATATACCAACAGTGACCTACAATGTATTAATGGATCAAATAAGAATTACTGTCGAAGAGAGAATAAGTAATAATGTAAATTAACTACTGTATTACTATAGACTGAACAAAAGTTTCAAATGCTGTTACATCTAAATCATTAGCCGTTTTATCTAAAGCTTCTAATCTACCTGTACTAAAGCAAATTTTATAACTTAAGCATCCATATATTTCCTCTACAGTTGTTAATTCTTTATTCTCTATAGTTTCAGTTATTACACCATCAGCATTTGCTACTGCGTTGAAAAATTTCTTTTGCATATAGGTAAACTCAACTTCTTCTCCTGCTACTACTAATTTCTTCTTTATGCTCGCAGTTGAAGTTCTAGACTTTAAATTTAAAACTAAAGGAGCAGAAATGTAGAATCTTCTACCTGCTGTGTCGATTTCGTAGATTGTACAATCGGTTGAAATATCGGATCGGCAACTAAATTGAGTTAAAGAAGTATTATTGTAAGCAGAATTTACTTGTGCATCTGTTGGTAAAATAATCTTTTTACCTAAAGCTGTAAATTCAGTTTGGCTAGATAGATCTAAGAATTTGATAAATTCGTTTGGATCAGCTGGGATACCTGGTAATAGTTCGTTTTCACTAGTACTAGTTATAGGATTTGATACAGGTATTGATCTAAAAAGAAGAAATACTACACCTAATACTACAACTACAATAAGAAGAACAGCTAACACTATCTCTATTCTCTTTGTTAAAAGCTTTCTATCCATGATTGTTATTTTAAATTTAATGCAACTTTTATAAGTATAAATTATTTCTAAATTATAGTATAGATAAATCTAGAAAGGGTAACAATATGCTAAAATCATAGGATGGATAAAATAGCAGATAAAATACTAAAGAAGATAAAAGAATCTCAGAAATTCTTAATTGTACCAGACGGTAAAAGAGTCGATCACGACTGTATTTCCTCTGCTATAGCTATCAAATTATTTTTAGAGAAATTAGGTAAAACTGATTCAAAAATAATTTTTTTCGGAAGCGCTCCTAGCTATATTTCTGAATTTGTAACTTCAAATAATATTGAAACTAAATACATTGGGGATGTTGATTTTAATTCTTACGATCTAATATTTTTATTAGATGCACCACAATGGGAAAGAGTTTTAACTGAAGATTATCAAACTATTCTTGGAACAGTTCCATTAGATAAATTTGTAAATATAGATCATCACGAATATGGACCTATCCACGAGATGATCCCAGAACAAGTATTATCTACAGTTGGAGAAGCTTCTACTACTAAAGTTATTTATGACTACTTAATAAAACCATCTGGGATTGAATTAACTAAAGATATAGCAGAAATGCTTTACATTGGATTAGCTTCAGATAGTCAGTTTTTTAAATATGGAGTTCAAGCAGATACACTTTCTTTTGGTCAGCTACTAATTAATACTGGGATTGATCACTACAAGGTTTTAAACATGCTTACAACAGTAGAAAAAGGTAGTGTAGATTATCTTGTTGTTGCAATAAAACATACAAGTTATTACCCAGAGCTAAAGTTAATGACATTGATTGTTGATTCTGAGTTTACACAAGAGTTAACAGAAAAAATAGGAGAAGATTGGGAAAGCCACGATTATTCACATCTTTATTACGATGTTGCTGCTGCAAGAATTGAAGGTTATGACTATGGGGTTATGTTTAGAGAAACTAATGATGGGAAAGGAACTAGATTAAGTTGGAGATCTAGGAATTACAATACAATTGCTTTAATGGAAGTATTTAAAAAAATGAACTTTAAAGGTGGTGGGCATAGAAATGCTGGCGGAGGAAAGATTAAAGATATGACTCCATTACAAGTAGAAGCTAACTTTAAAGAGTTATTGAAAGAAGCGTTAGAATAACACCCCGTCGCTTCGCGCCACCCCTCTTAAGATAAGAGGGGAAACGAACGAAGTGAGTGGGGTGTTATGAATTATTAATAGGACGTAGCACGGCCTGGCCGTAATGCTGAGTTACGATCAAATGACATCATAAAAAACTAAACAAAAATCCTGCTTTATGCAGGATTTCTTTTGTGATTTGATATTTGAAATTTGTGATTAACTTTTTGATTGTCCTTGAGCATTAATTAAATCTAATGCAGAGTCAAAGTTAACTGGCTTTTCGATTGTTCCACTAGAGATAAAGAATATCTGATCTGCGTTTTCAATTGTATTAAGTCTATGAGCAATAATAACCTTTGTTGTTTTATCCGATAATTTATTTAAAATAGCTTCTAAAAGTTGTTCTGTAATTGTATCAATATTTGCAGTAGCTTCGTCTAATATCAATAACTTAGGTTGTCTTAATAATATTCTTAAGAAGTTTATTAATTGTCTTTGACCTAAACTAATATTCTCTGCTCCAGTTGTAATTGCTGTAGATAAACCTTCATTAAATTTCTCTACTATAGATTCTAATCCTAATTCTTTTAATTTTGCTGTTAACTCTTCTTCTGTAAAGTCTTTATATTCTTCATTTCCATACTTAATGTTATCTGCAATGCTGCCTGAGAATAAGAATGGTTCTTGTAGAATAAATCCTATTTCCTTAGAAAGTTCAGATTGAGAATATGTTTTAATGTTTTTTCCTCTATAGAAAACCTGTCCTTCAGAAACATCGTAAAGTCTTGCCATTAATGAAGCTGTAGTACTCTTTCCTCCTCCAGTTGGGCCAACTAAAGCATATGTATGTCCTTCTTCTAAGTCCATATTAATCTTGTTTAAGATCATTTGTTCTGGTTGATACCCAAAACTTACATTGTGGAATTTCATTAAAGCCTTACTGTCATCTTTATCATTGTTCTCAATTTTTACTAAATTAGTTTCTAATCTTAGTAATGTGTAAATTCTACTCCAGCTAGAAACTGCAACTTGTACTTGAGTAAATAATTCAGCCATTTCTTTTAATGGACCGAAGAATGTGCTTGAGTAAAGAATAAATGCTAATAATGTTCCAAATTCTGGTGCAACTCCCATTTGAAGCTTATCTATAATCAATATTTGAATACTGAATATTAAGATTAAAGCTGTTCCCATGTTTGCAGCGAATGTATATAAAGGTGCTAGCAGTCCGTTTGCAATACCAGCTCCTGTAGCAGCTTTTCTGTTGTTTTCGTTTACTTGTCCAAAAGAATTTCTAAAGTAATCTCTTCTATTAAATACAACAGTAACTTTAAAGTTAGTTAAACTTTCTTGAATAGATCCTGATAATTCACCTAATTTTTGTAAACTTCTGTCATTTCTAGATTTAATAAATCCAGATAATACTGCTGTAATTGCAAGCATTACTACTAATGTCGCTAGTGCTATTAAACCTAATTGAACATTTAAAGCTAGCATTACAATTGCAATTCCAATAATTACTATGACATCTCCAGTAAATCTCAAAAGAGTTTCTGAAAAAGCTTGGTTCATTTTATCTGTATCATTATTTATTCTAGAGATTAAATCTCCAGATTTATTTTGATTGAAAAATTGTAATGGTAAAGATTGTAGTTTTTGGAAAACAGCATTTCTTATATTAAATAAGATTTTTTGTCCTACTTGTCCCATTACTCTAATTTGCAAGTAACTGAAAGCAGAGCCTATAATATAGATAATTGCTAATAGAATAAGTGCTTTTCCTAAATTCTCTGTATCTCCAACTGGAATGTACTTATTAGTTACATCTCCAATAATATAAGGAGAAACTATTGTTGTTACAGAAACAATAATTAAGAATAAGAAAGCTAAACTCATCTTCCACTTTGAGTTTCTGATGTGTTGATAAAGAGCTTTTACTGCGGCTCCAAATTTTACTGATGCTTGTTTTTTTTCGTCGTTACTTAGTTCGTAATTCATTTGTTATTCTTCAGTTCTCTGTTGAGAGTTATATATTTGTTGATACTCTAGAGATTTCTTTAATAATTCTTCGTGTTTTCCTGTAGCAATAAGCTCTCCTTCCATCACTAAAATAATATTATCAAAGTCTTCAATAGACTTAATCTTCTGTGTAATTGCTATAACAGTAACTTCTGGATAGTTTTTCTTTAAGTTAGCAAAAATCTTCTTTTCTGTATTAATGTCTACTCTAGCTGTAAAGTCGTCTAATAATAAAATCTTAGGATTTAATACTAAAGCTCTTGCTAATGTTAATCTTTGTTTTTGACCTCCAGATAAACTAGATCCTCTTTCAGAAATTTTTGTGTCTAATCCTTTTGGTAAAGAATCTACAAAGTCTTTTAATTCTGCAGTTTCAATTGCTTTATTAATTTGTTCTTCAGATAATTCGTCACTTCTAAATGCAATATTCTCTCTTACAGTAGTATTAAATATAATACTGTCTTGAAAAACCATTCCCATTTGTGAGTAAAGATTATCGTTATCAAAGTCTTCTATTGGAGTTCCATCAATTAAGATTTCTCCTTCATTTGGTCTAATCAGACCAGTGATTAAATAGAAGATTTGAGTTTTTCCTGCTGCTGTTGGACCAATAATTCCTACTCTGGTCTTTGGCTTAATATGAAAATTAATATCTTCTAAAATAGCTTTACTATCAATTTCTAATTTAACATTCTTTAACTCAATGTCTCCCTCTATTGATTTCTTAACTGTCCCATTAACTTCTGGTTCATCAGAGTCTATTACTTCTCTTATTCTAGTATATGTAGCAAATGCTCTTCCTATGTTTCCAGCAATAAAACCTAACATGATGATAGGGAATATAAAGATGAAAATATAAGAGAAAAATGCTGAGAAGTCTCCTGCTGATAATGTTTTATCAATAACTTGAGATCCTCCGTATCCTAAAACTACTAAGAAACTAAAATTAACAACAATGTTAATTAAAGGGAATAATGCTGCAAAACCCTGTACAATTCTTGTTCCAATATCTTTTGCTTCTTCATTCACTATTAAGAATTTCTTAGTTTCAAACTTTCTAGCATTTAGAACTCTTACTAATGCACTACCTACAATACTTTCGTTGATTACTCTATTTAATTTATCGATTACTTCTTGAGCTTTAGTAAAGTAAACTTCAAGTCTACTAAAAATAACTCCAAAAGAAATACCTAAAACAGGAATAGTTAATAAAATAGGAATTGCTAATCTCCAATTTAATGAAAGTAATATAATTATACTTCCAATCAACTGAACTACAGCAGCAAATGCGAATACAATTCCTTGTTGAATAAACAATTTAACAGAATCAACGTCTGCTGTTAAATTAGTTAATAACTTAGAAGATCCGACTTCATTTACGTATTTAAAAGATTGTTTTGAAATTTTATTGATTAATTGTCTTCTTAATTCTGCAGCAACTTTTTCTGCTGTAACACTTCCTAAAAAGTTTTGAACTAAAGTAGCAACTAATATTAAAGCTGTTAGTCCTAAGAATAAGTAAAGAGCTTCCTCTTTATTATATGTTCCAGCTTGAAGAGAATCGATAACCCTTGAGTTAACCTTAGGAATAATAAGTGTTAAAAGGTTTACTATCAATGATAATGAGATTACTCCAGCAACTAGTGCTTTGTAATTCTTTAAGAAAGAAAGTAAACTCACGGGCTTCTTTTTTGGTGCTTCTGGTTTTTCCACAGCTATAATTATAGCACTCTTAGCGAGCACCTGCCAACTATATATTACGAATCTAAAATGAGACTACACAGAAGTTGTTCGAATATCTTTAACAATGCCTTTTTTTACTAATTCTGAGTACTTTTGGTCAAACATTGTAGGATCACTCCACTTGATTTCTTTCTTCACTAACTCTCTTAACTGATCTATATTTAACTTTTGATTCTCTATGATTATATAAAATAAATATATGGCATTATGGTCTAATCTATCTTCTTCTCTCTCAGGTTGAAAGTGGTCTGGCATCATTAATATCACTTTATCCACAATATTTGCGTCTTGTGTAGCTAGTTCGGAAGTACTGTTCATTATATTCTTTCTAATATATAAGCCTTCCCTAAAAGTTGTAAAGACTCCAATAAAGGAGGTGAGAAAGGCCCACCAACTACAGCTACTCTTAGGATCATGAATACATCACCTGCTTTTACTCCAGTTTCATCTGCAATTTTTCTCATCCCTGCTTCCCATGTCTCTTGTGTCCATTTTGTTGATTCTTCGTCTAGAGTTGCTAATAAATCATGAATTTTAGTCTTAATTTCTGGCAATTTGTCCTGAATTTTAGCTAATTGCTTAATATTCCAGTCTACATTGCTTGGTTTTATATAAAAAAACTCAATTTGTTGTAATACTTCCCAGAAATTGACAGCTCTTTCTTGTACTAAAGCTAACTTTAAGTGTAGATTTGAATCTTCTAATGTTTTTTTTGCCAATTCTATTAATGAATTAACCTTTTCTTGGCTCATTTCTTCAGTTACTAGAACTGTAGTAATGTCTTCTGCATTTGCAGTTAGTAAATATTTATTAATCCAAGCTTTAAATTGTTCTGTATATTCTTCAATTTTGAATTCTCTTGAATAATGTCCATTAAACCAATCCATCTTCTTCTGATCCCAAGTGGGATTTGCTTTTTGCATCCCTCCGAGACCAAAAGCTTCTACAAACTCAGTTAATGTAAAAAGCTCTCTGTTATCTTTAGGAGCCCAACCTAAAAGCATTAAATAGTTAAGAATTGCTTCTCTTAAGTATCCTTTTATAATTAATCCATCAATTTTAAAGTTACTATTTCTCTTACTGAACTTCTTTCCAGGTGTATTAGGGTCTAAAATAACAGTAAAATGTCCAATTTGAGGCTGATCTTCTTTTGGAACCCCAAGTCCTTCTAAAATCAGAACATGGACTGGTGTTGTTGCTAGCCATTCTGAACCTCTAAATACATGAGTTATCTTCATAGCAACATCGTCATACATTGCTGCTAGATGATATGTTGGAATACCATTAGATTTAACTATAATATAGTCATCAACGTCATTTGAATCCCAAACTACATGGTTATGAGTAATAATATCGTCAAAGGCGATCTTCCTATCTTTTGGTACTTTTATTCTTACTGTGAAAGCTTTTCCTTCAGTTAAATTCTTTTCAATTTCTTCTTGAGAAAGAAGTCTGCAAAGACCATCATACTTAGTCTGTTGTTTAGACATTTTTTGCATTTCTCGTAGCTCATCTAATCTTTCTTTTGTACAGAAACATCTATAAGCATTGTCATTTGTGATTAATTTCTCATAAGCTTCTTTATAAAGAGGTAACCTCTCAGTTTGTGTATATGGTGCGTATGGGCCACCTTTATCTGGTCCTTCGTCCCAATCTAAACCAAATTCTCTTACCCATTTCATATTATATTCCAAAGCTCCTTCTACAAACCTATCTCGGTCTGTATCTTCGTTTCTCCATACGAATTGACCACCATTCTTTCTTGCCATTGCATAGTTAATTAGCACTCTAGCTACAAAACCTAAGTGAGCATAACCAGTTGGACTTGGTGCGTATCTTGTTCTTACTGACATATTTGAAATTTAATATGAGGGAATTATACATTACTTAGTCACTAAATTCGAATGCCGAAGCCCAAAAACGTCCAATCTTGTAGCTTAGATCTTCAAAATTCGATATTAATCGATTATATTTTGAACTTTCTCTAATACGTCTTTGTGACATATTATTATCCTCTCTAACCCATTATCTAATGTTTGATAATCTACATTTAGTCCAGCTTCTTGTGCAATGAGAAGACCTGCAACAACATCATTATATTGTTTTGTTCCTTGGAGATATTTAATAAAACATCCAAAAAAACCCGTCGCTGTCCAAACAGTGGATAGACTTCCACAACCAAAAAGTCTTACTCTATAGAATGTTTGGAGTAGTTTTGAAAGTTTGCCGTAAATTTCTGAGTTCAGCACTTTATTGTCAGTAGGAACAAAATCGAATGCCACTGTTAGTTTACTAATTTCTGACGAATTATTTATTTCTAACTTTTTATCATTTTTCCAAGCTCCTTCGCTTTTCATTGCATAGAATAAATTCCCGTCTTTTGGTGAATATATTGCAGAAAACACTGGGACTTTCTCTCCTTTTTTAACTCTTGCTACAGAAACCGACCATAAAGGTATATCTGCTGCAAAGAATTTAGTTCCATCTATTGGGTCTACATACCAAATATAATAACTCTCTTCTCTTAATTCTTCACTTTCTTCTCCCCAAAAACCATCTTTAGGAAATAATTGCTTTAAAGAATCGTAAAGCAGTTGCTCTATTTCACTATCAGCTTGGGTTGAAAAGTCTATTCCGTCTGATTTTTTATGAATTTTTAATTTAGATTGATAATCTAGTGCTAGACGACCAGCTTGTTTTATTGTTTGAAGTATTTTTTTGAATTCTTTGTTCATTTTATTTTTGTGAAGTCGATCTTTAAGATCTTTTTATTGAAATCTTCTTCTTTATTTTTATTTGAGGCCAGTTGATTGTAAATATCTGAAAGCCGAATAGTAATTCTAGCTATTTCTTTAGGTTCATGTTTTATTCCTTTATCTACAAAATCTTCTGCACTTAAATCTAATGCTGATTCATTTCCGTGGATTAAATTTAATATTGGAAGAACTCTTTCCAAGAATATTGGATCTTTAATATTATTTTTTAAGAAGTCGAAGACTTCGTCTGCTTCGTTAAACGATTTCCCTTGCCTTCTATAACTTACTCTTACGTTACTATCACTTAATAGTTCTGATGATAAATTATAATTTACAAGTAAAGTTACAAACTGCTTGTTAATCATTCTGTAAAGCTTATCGACTGCGAATTGTGCATGGACTTCATTTTGTGTTCTTGCAAAGTTAGAGACATAAATTATTAATCCATTAGTTTTTGATAATACCTTTGAGAGTAACTTAACTTGAGTGAATAAATTTGCATAAGAACCAGTAGCCAAGAATATTGTGTCTGCATTTTTTAAGATTTTTTCAAATTTCTTTTGAACTATTTCTGGTTGAATTACATCGTATTCTAATTCTCCAGATTGATTTCTTATAGTATGTGGTTTGCCATCTCTATCTACAGGGCATAAATAGAATTCACTAGGTGATAAAGGCCTGGTAGAAGAATCCACATTATGCTCTCCTATTATGGCTTCTCCGTCATCATTTTTTGCTAGAAGTACATGCCTAAACTCAGATATATAATGAAAGTTAATATTCTCTGGTATTAAGCCAAGTACTTTTAATCGTGAGAAGAATATTTTATGAGAATCTGAAGTTAGGAAAAAAAACATTAAGAATATATTTCCAAAACTTAGATCTTTCAATTTTTCTATATTGAAATTAGACTCAGATCTAATCTCATTAAGAATTTTAGATTCTTGTTTTTTATAAACATTAAAGTATTCTGTCAAGAATAAATCTAATTCTTTAAAGAAATCCTCTCCTAGATCTTTTATGTTAATTTTTAGTAATTCGAATACTTTATAAAAATCTTTGATTATTTGAGTTTTTATCTGTTCGTGAATTTCTACTCTCTGATTGAGGATATCTGCGATCTCTCTGCCCTTTGGATGTGTGTAATTTAAAATTCTAAGAATATTATTTCTTGTATCTCCTATTGGTAAAATTCTTCTTCTATCTTCAAATTGGTTTGAAGATTTAAAAACAGACAGATCTAATCTCTGTAATACTTTTGTAACAACTCCAGTTGAACCGAATGCATCGTCAACTCCAAGAAGGATATCAAAATCTATCTTTTGATTTATAAGAAGCTCTCTTTGGACACTGGTACCGCTACCACCGGCTCCAACAATAGCCATATGTAATTTATTTTCGGAGGAATTCATATTTCACGATCTATGCTCAAACAATAATCTTGATTTCTTTCAGCGAAGCTTCGACAATTATCATCTATTTCTTCGTTCGTTTTTGCATAAGCAGAACCAAAATAAGCTACTTGGCTACGATAACATTCTTCAACATGTGATTGTAGAGAGAAAGCATTACAAAGTATTGAAGATTTTCCTAAATCCCAGGAGAAATCTATTAAAGCATATATTGCACCTTGCATACATGAACTCCAATCTTCACCGGCTGCCTCACATTCTTTTGCAGTATACTCACCATATCCTTCCCTAACATGATTGCTAAGATCTCTACCCATAGATACAAAGCAATTAGGTGCAAAATCCCCTGCCTTTCTACATTCTTGAATAATTTGTTCGTTTGAGAGTCCTTGTTCTGTCATTACACTAGTTTGCATTGTATAACAGTCCCTTAGAAACTTCTCCTCTAATCTATCGCATGGGTAAAGTGGGTCGTCTGCTTTTAAATCTCTTTTCTTTTTATCAAAGCCAGTTACATTTTCCATAATTACTCCTCCATAGCATGAAGATCTAGCATATTCTGTATTAAAGATACCGCAAACTCTAAGTGATTCGTCCAAATTATAATCCAATGAATACATAACAGCATGTCCTACACCATGAAGACAATTAAATATAATTGCAGGATTTGGATTTGAAAATTTATCTTTATCGCAAATTCCAGGAATTTTAGTTTCAAAACTTGAATAACTTAAATGTTTAAAGCTTGAACTTAACTCTTCGTCAGAAAAAAACATTCTCTCCATTACACCATGGTAACAACCTGATGAACATGTTTGGTCACATGCTTCAAAAGCATCTCCAATATTCTGAGTTCTTTTAAAAGTAATTCTACCAATGGTATGAGATACAGGATGACACGAACTTTCTATTAAAGAATCTGATCTTGATTTATCCAAATCCGCCAAAACTTGTTTAGTTGTCTTTCCAGTTGTTACAAAATAATCTTCAATAAAAGTATCCATACATTTTTGATAATCTAAATCTGTTTTGGAAAAACAAGAAGTAATACCCAGCATATCTGAAGTCACATTAGACTGGATATTACTTAAATTAGGATGAGGATCAACTTTAGTTGAGGTATTTTTCATAATAAAGATGGCTTCACCAGTAAAAATCGAAAAGATTATTAGTATGCTTAAGAAGAAAGCTATATTTTTACGTTTTGGTGTAAGAAAGTTCAAAACTACAATTTAAATGTTTAAACTTAAACAAAGATCCTTATTTCTTTCGGAAAAGCTTCTACAAGCATTTTGTACGTCTTCTGAACTTTTAGTATATGAGCTTTTGAAATATCTTCCAGAATCTCCATAACAAGCACTTACATGATCTTGAACTTTTAGACTATCGCAAAGCTTGAAAGCAAAACTTAAATCCCAGGTATTATCGACTAGTGCATACAAAGCTCCGTCTAAACATTCTCTCCAATTTTCTCCTGCAGATTGTTCACATGCTTCTGCAACATAGTCTGCACGTCCTGTTCTAACATAATTACTTAAATCCCTCCCCATAGACACAAAACAAGATCCTTCATAATTACCTGCTTTATTGCATTCTGCAACTACGGCTGCATTATCTAGTCCATACTCACTCATAATACTTGTTTGCATTAAGTAACAATCTGATTTGTATCTATCATCTAATCTTGAACAAGGGTACGAAGGATCTTCAGGGTCTAAATCTCTTTTCTTTTTATCGAATGCTGTAACATTTTCCATAATTACTCCACCATAACAAGATGATTGATCGTATTGAGTAGGGAATAAATCGCAAGATTTTAGTGCGTCGTCTAAGTTATAGT
>JBDSRX010000049.1:0-17514 GCA_039929105.1 Candidatus Dojkabacteria bacterium | reverse complement strand
CTAAGAATAAAACTCCAAAAAATATTCCCATTGTTAAGGAATAAACTAAAAATAGCGCAGCTGTTACAAATGAATTCATTCTTCTACCAAGAAATCCTAATACTAGTACTATTATTAATTGTCCGATTAAAACAAATGGTGCAGCTATTGAAATAAATACATAAAATTGTTGGTTTCTTTCTGCAAGAAATTCAACTCCGAATGCCACACCAAATGTTAAAAATAAACCTAATACCATCCATCCATATACCTGTGCCATAAAGCTTCCGAATACTGAACTTGATGTTTGCATTAATCTGTCTGATGTCGTTTCCATAAATATATTGTTTAAATATAAAAAAATATTATCACCGAATTATGAATTCTTAATGAATCCACGCTCAAATGAATAAATTAAAATAATGAAAGTAATTAAGACAATTAGAATCTCAAATTGATAATTCATTTCATTTTTTCATTACTTTAATTCTTTCATTAGTTATTCTTCATTCGTAATTTTTAATTCGTCATTTTGTAGTGGATGAAACTTTCTATGAGCATCTTCTGCAAATTTATCTGATGCGTGCACGTATCTAGATGTTGTTTGTAAAGAAGAATGTCCCAAAAGTTTCTGAATTGCTGCTGGATTAGCTCCTTCTTCTGCAATATATGTTGCAAAGCCATGTCTTAAACTATGTGCAGATGTTGGAACTACTATTCCTAATCTTGTTCTATATTCTTTAATTTTCATTTGGACATAATTCTGAGAAATCCTTACTATATATGGATTATCTGTAGCTATTCTTGTTCCTTTTGTAGGTACAAACATTGCTGGATATTCATCGTGTCTTAAAGCTAAGTATTCATTAGCAAATTCAATTGCTCTCTCTGTTAAATAAACATATCTTTGTTTTTTACCTTTTCCTAAAATGTATGCTTTATCGTCAGTAACTTTATTATCAACAATTTTTAATTGATCTTTATTTAAATTTACCACTTCCGAAATTCTCATCCCAGTACTAAATATGAGTTCTAGTATTGCTCGATTCCTTGCTTTTATAACAGGATCAGCTTCGTATTGAAATGGACTTTCAATAAGATTAATAAGTTCACTCAATTCTGCGACCTGCTTTTCTTTCTTTTCAGCTTTAATCATTTTTATTGCACTGGAAGGGAAATTGGTTTTGTAATCTCTATCTGTCAAAAAAACAAAATATGATCTTAATGAAGAAAGCATTCTATTTACTGAATTATCAGAAAGTTGACCTTTGTACATAGCTTTCTTTAATTCTGAAACATCTTCTTTACTTTTTGTTACATCTTTCTCAGTAATTTCTCTACCTGCCTGGTATCTATGAAGTATTGGTAAATAATTCTGATCTCTTAAAAACCCTTTATAACGAGAGATCTCATCTTTCTGAATTTGATCAAAAGTAAGATCAATGTATGAAAGAAAACAAGAAAATATTAGCAAATCACGAGTATAACTCTCCAAAGTTTCTCTCGAATAGTTATTATTTCTCAAATCGGATAAGTACTCATTTATTAATGGGAGAGAATATTTATCTATTTGGAATTGTTTATCTTTTGTATCTTTTCCAATTTCGTTCATAATATTTTGGTAGGTATATATCCTTCAGATTACTTACATAATACATTATAATCCCTATTAATGATTCTGTATAAAAAACTACTAAAAATATTAACAACTATCTCTATCCTCCCTTTATTTATAACTATAAAGATGGATCCGGATATGTGGTGGCATTTGCGATTAGGTAAAGAGATATTAGAAAAGAATGCTTTCATAAATAATTTAACTTATACCTGCTCTACTTATACATGGATAAACCATTCTTGGTTAAGTGATGTATTAATGTATTGGATTCAAAAAACATTTGGCTTAATTGGAATTTCTTTCGTGTTCTTTTTAATAACTCTTGTGGGAGTTTACTTTAACTACAAGACTTTCGAGTATTTCTTAAAGCAACAAAAGGTTAGGGTCAACTTAATAAAGAGATTATTCTTTATGGTTATTTCTTATGTAATTCTAATAGGCTTCTTAGCAATAAGACCTCAAATAATAAGTTTTGTATTTATTTCTATTCTCTTTAATAGATTAATAAAGATCTACTACGAAACTCTAAATAAAAAAGATATTTTAGGATTAATAATTCTTTTTATTCTTTGGCCAAACTTACATGGTGGATTTGCAATTGGATATGCTCTCATTGGATTCTTTATTGTTGCTGCTATTGGAAAGCTAGTTGTTTACTTATTTAATCATGCAGAGGGGAAGGATATTAAGAAGTATGCAATTGAAGTTAGAAAATTTGTAATACTTTTATTAATAACTCTTCCACTTTCTTTATTAAATCCATTTGGATTAAATGCGTGGCAAGAAGTTTTAAATAATTTATTAAACTCACAAAACTCTGCATATATTAGCGAATGGGCCTCTGTAAATCTAAAACAAGAATATGGATTAATGATTTTCTTAATGTTTACGGCAATTTTAGTTTTAATGATTCTTAATAAAAGGGTTAATTATTTAAAGATTGCTTTAATTTTAAGTTTTGGTATTTTTTCATTATCTACTGTCAGATACATTCTTGTTGCTGCACCTATACTCTCGATACTATTCTGTTTAGAATTTCTTTACTTTTATACAAACTTTAAAAAAGAAATTCTACAGGATGATATTTCGAAGTATTTAAAAACTATGTTTACAGTTATTCCTTATTTATTAATGTTATTAATAATTTCTGGAGCATTAGTTAATTCAATTACTTGGTTTAAAACATTGCATAATAACGAAACTCAATATGATACTTATCCTTACGAAGCTGTAAAGTTTTTAAATGAACATCCTGAATATTCAAAATTAAGAATATTAAATGATTATGGTTGGGGAGGATATTTATCTTGGGTTATGCAAGACAAAAAGTGGTTTATTGATGGAAGAATGGCAGTATGGGACTGTGAGAAAGATTCTCAAGGTTCTATTTTAAAAGATTATGTTGAGATAGAAAATTTAAATAAAAATTGGAAAGAGGTATTAAACCATTACAATATTGAAGTTGTATTAATGAAATCTAGTTCTAGATTGGTTAATGTTTTAAGACAAGAATCTGATTGGAAGATTGTTTTTGAAAATAATACGGAAGTTATACTAGTTAAGGAATAGCTTTACCAGATATAAGAATGTCGGTAGATGTAAACAATAATAAGAATAAGAAGACCTACTCTAAATATAAGTTTTGCAAGCTCCCAATTAAATTCTCTTTTACTCACTGAAGTTTCGCTTTTACTACCAGTCTTTTGTCTGATGTCCATAATGGTTCACATGTATATAAAGTTAATATTGGGTCTTTTGTATTGTATTCTATTTCAATTTGCTCAGGCATAGCTTCTGAAACTTCATAAACTTTATAAACATACTCTACTCCTTTCCAATAGACTAAAATAACATCGTCGGTTGTCATTTTATCTAAAAAGTAAAATGTATTGGAACCAACTGTATGCAAAAATCTATGTGCAGCAATAACAGTATTTCCTCCTAGATCAGGCATACTAGTGTTTGGTCTTCTCCACATGCCGAGATTTAATGTTGATTCGTCCACACCTTCATTAATTATTGCGTTTACATAAATCTTTGGTATAACTAAAACATTGTCTTTTGAGATTTCTGGAAGCAGCATAGCTTTCTCACCCAATACTTCAGACGTCTTAACCGAGTTAAACGCATATCCTTCATACTGATTTTTATTAAGCGCAAAAACAATTTCTGGCATAGAAGGCATTACTAGGATAAAGCAAGCTAGTACTGCAATTAGAATGGAAACAGAGATATTAAGTGTTTTTATTATATTGAAAACTTTCATAGAGCTAGAAAGTATTTCTATTTAATTTTTAGGGTTTAAATTGCTGTCTCTTTATTTCGTCTATAAGTAGAAAATGAAGAGGCTGTTACTATTCCAGCAAGTACAACTATTACGAATCCAACTAGGTTGTTAGATATTCCTGTAGCGAGTCCAGATGTTGATGGTAACGTACCACCCATTGTACCACCAGTTGTTCCTCCAGTCGTGCCACCTGTAGTTCCGCCGCCGGCAGCACATGCTGTGTTTGTGATTGTATTGCTATTTAAATTCACAGCTCCTGTTTGAGCTAAGAGCCTACCGTTTAAAGCAGCTCCTGTATTCATAGTAATAGTAGTTAGTGCTAAAACATTACCTAAAAATACTGTAGTAGTATCTAAAATAATTGAACTAACTGCCCTCCACCAAACATTACAGGGATCTCCTCCAGTAACGCTCGAACCAGGTGAAGAAATAATTGTTGAGTCGGATTTAAATATCCAAACACCAGTACCGGCTAATGTTAGATTACCTGTAAGTATAAAAGAACCTGTTGAGCAGTAGACTCCAGCTACTAGCGGTGATACGAGTGCTAAATCTTGTACTCCAGGATAGGTTGTATCGCATCCTTGGTCTATAGCACCAAATAGTGAGGTATTATCTGCTTGTGCATTTGATGCACTTGTATCTGCATCGTGAATTGAACCATTAACAACTCCAGGTGGAAAACCTGTGACATGAGGCGGTACTCCAATACTAGGACTAACTCCTACATCACCGAATACAACCGTGGCACCTGTATTTGATACAATCGAACCTCCTAAAACAGAGTAGCTATCAGCAGCACCGAAAACTGGTGAGGTAGCAGCTTTAGTAACAACTGTTTGCCCTAACGTAAACATTAAGATAAAAACAATTACTGAAACTCCTTTTGCTAGTCTCATAAAGTAAAGTAAAGAAATATTTTATTTGAAATATATTTAGTTTAGGGTATTAATAGAAGGAAATCAAATAATACTTCGATTATATAAACGTTATACAGATATTGTTCAAGTTCATTGAGCAAGCCACCTAACATAATAATTAAGGTATAATTTGTTATGCCGACGTAGCTCATTTCCCTTCGACTTAGCTCAGGGCAGGGTCCGAGCAACTGTCATTCCCGTTATAGCTGGTTTAGCTCATCTGGTAGAGCAGCTGTATCGTAAACAGCAGGTGGTGAGTTCGAGTCTCGCATCCAGCTATAACGGGACAGGCACAAATAGTAGGTTGTAGGTTCGATTCCTATCCTCGGCATATTTGTTAAAATAACTATATGGAAAATAAAACAGACAGAAGAGTTGATGAATTCATCGAGAACTTAACAGGTTGGAAGCAAGAAGTTTGTAAAAAAGTTCGTAAAATAGTTCACGAAGCTGATCAAGGGGTAATGGAAACTATCAAACGAACTGATAGACCTTATTTTACTTTAGATGGTAATATCTGTGCTTTCCAAGTTACAAAAGATCATATAAATATTTTTATTTACGATCCTATTGCTCCAGATCCAGAGAAAATAATTAATCAAGGAGAAGGAAATAAGACAGCAAGATCTATTCAAATTTACGAAAACGATAAAATAAATGAGACAGCATTATTAAATCTTTTTAAAGCAGTCATCGCTAATAATAGAAAAGGAGGATGGCGAAATATATAATATTGAGAGTAAAACTCACCAAAAAGAATCGTTATTTCTAAAGCCAAAGACTTTGAATATAGATTCTTAATGAAGGCTTAACTTAAGCATTTCTATTTCCAAGAAAGTTAAAATGTGTTCTCAAATCTCTAGGGATTTTATTATATGTATTAATTCTATTGCTTAACTCTTTAAGAGGCACTAGTCTCTTTCTATATTCTATTTTATCATCACTAATTTGATTTATTTCAGAAATAAGATTAATTTCAGATTGTGTTAATGTTATTTCAATAGAATTCCTAAGAAAATCTAAGATGTTTATAGTTCTAGCTAATTTATAACTATTCTCGCTATCATCAGTAGTTTTTGGAAATAGATAAGTATTATTTAGAAATATTGTAACTTCCTGGAATAACTTACCATCATTTGATGTTAAATTTTGAAGTAATCTGGCTGCACTATGGAAGTCACGATTGCTTATATGTATTTTTAACTTATTTATAAAGTTTCGATAAATATCTGTAACTAATCCTATAATATCTCTTACAGGCATATTTTTATTAAATTTTTTATCTGTTTTGCTTAGTTTAAGATGCCAAAGGGACATTAATATTTTGTGATTTAATTCACGATCGTCTATAGGTATTACTAAATCGGATGGGAAATCAAAAAAAGTTTCTGTATAAACAACTGTCCTAAATACAGTTTCCTTTTGCATCATATCTCTATATAAGATGTTCTGATTTGATTGAGCTTTTCTTATTAGGTCTGGACTCCATGATTTAGTCTCTCCTCTTGCCTGTAAATCTTCTTTAGAAGCGTAAAACATTGCTATTACAAAGTCTAAGGCATTATTAGATAACTCTTTTGTGATATTCTCAGAAAAAGTAATAAACTCCGCATTTAGATTGGTTCTTGTTTCTCCATCAAATTTTTGATTTGATTCGTCATTCTCTGTATTAAAGATATGTCCCTTTACTAAATTTAAATTTGGAAATGTTTTAGTAAGTTTAAAAAGGAAGATGAGTGTACGCATTAAAACACCTGTTTTTATTGATAATGCATTTTCTATCAATTCAATTACAAAACTATCGATAACAACATTGCTGTTATCTACTTCTTCTATAATTGCCATAATTTGTTCTGCATTTAAATCATGTGTTTCAATAATTGAAACATTATTTTGAATTGTGTCTTTATTTGAAAAATCCATAGTATGCGATTATAGCATATTGATGCCATTTGTCAGTGCCAACACCTAGAGAGTATGAGAAGAACAATCATTTTAGCTTATAATCCACCAGTTTAATTCCCCAGTCTGATGTGAAGTCTACTTTTAATTCTGAATTTAATTGAATTTGTGCTCTTTCGTTACTTTTCTTTTCGAGTATTTGTCTTTTATAAGAGGTCCCTTCACCCCCTTCCCATTTTGCAGTACAGTTTGAATCCTCAATACAATTAAAGTTAATTCTACCTAGTTTAGAGAAATCTGTACTTGTAATTCTAAAATCAATATATTTATCTTTCTGCTCAATTCCTACATTTATATCTGTGTAGATTCCACGACCCACATTGTTAGGAATTATTATTAAATTAAATTCTCTTTCTGAAACTTTTTCAATTTTTGCTAATGGTTCAGTTTGGCCTAACGCAAGTAGAAGTAGACTTCTCCCTCCATTAAATCCTTTTTGAATGTCAGACAAATATTGTCCTGAACCAAAACCATCGACCATTATTGCTGTTAAGTGATAAGAAAGAATATCCACAGGTGTAAATCTTTCTGCAGATGTAACTTCGGGATACCTTTTAAAAGTATCGACATTCTCTGTATATAGAATTGAAGTGGGTGTAACTCTATATAGAATAGTTATTGAAACTGAGTAAATTGTACTTATCGTGATAGTCAGCAACATTAAAATACTAATGAGATTGCCACGCTTCGCTCGCAATGACATTACAACTTTCAATATATTCGCTAAACCAATCGCCATAAACGGAACTAATACCATTAGAAATCTTTGCCCTAGACTATCTCCTGCCCACCAGTTTGGCCAGAAAGAATAAATTAAAACTAATAAAACACATGGTGCTAAATAAATTAAGAAAGACGGTTTGTTTTTTCGAGAATATGCAATTAATCCAATTACAGCTAATATCATTATTGGTGAATAGATAAACCAACCTCGAACATCTGAGAATAATAGGTTTATAAGATTAAATTTAGAAAAGTCGAAAAGTTTTTCTGGAGAACCGTAGCCAGAGGATAAAGCGTTACCATACGAAGTTAAATTGAACGCCAAGAATAGAAACGCAAAGGGGGTTCCTCCTAAAACATACCAAAGTTTAGCTCGTCGGTTTCTATATATAAGAATAAATAGAAATATGGGAATTGCAATTACAATATCTACAGGCCTTGTTAAAACAAGTAGTCCTGTTGCTAAACCTGCTAAGAACATGTATTTGTATTCAAATCTTTTTCCAAATAAATACAAAAAATATAATAATAGTGATGCAGTAAAGATTTCGTAAATATGAGAATAAGACGCGAATTGCTCAGTATATGTGAGCATGTAACTTCCTAAATAAATTGATGAAAGGCTAACAATAGATACTTTTGTAGAAAATCCTAATCCTTTAAGAAGTTTGTAAATAATTACTAAACTTAAAACCATATAAAAGCTGGCAGCTAACAAAACAGCAATTCCATCTGCTAATGAATGTCCATTGAAGGCTTTGTAATAGTCTGTGTAAACTGTGCCATTATCAGCAAATTTAGAAACACTCAAGAATGGCCACATTAATATAGAACTCCCTGGTGGATAAACTGTGACAAACTTCCCATTCTCCTCTCCTACTGCATGACCAGTATAAGGAAAGTATTCGGGTTCGTTTGTTTGCTGAAAGCTTCCGGTGGAAGTTAAAGTCTTGGAATTATGATAATACCCATACCCATCCCCAAAAATAAATGGTGCTCCATTTAATATTAGAGTAATTATAAATAACACCAATAAGCCTATTGCTAAAATTGCTTTTTTCATGTGTTAATCATATCAAATTTCTTAATAGAAATAGTTATATCCTGTATCAATTTATTGTAGAATAGTAACGAAGTTAATATATTACTTCCTAATAAATGAATCAAAAAACACTCATATTCGTTTCCTGCTTTACTCTCGTCTTCGTTTGCACCCTTTGTTTAAGTGGTTTTGGTTTTATTTATTATTTAATGAATAAAGCCCCTGCAACTATTCCTCCTGCTGGCGGAATTGCTTGTACATTAGAAGCTAAACAATGTGCAGATGGTTCTTATGTTGGAAGAGATCCCGAAAAAAATTGTGATTTTAAAGAATGCCCAGGAGGTACAAAAATATGTACTGATGATGTAAAAATGTGTCCTGATGGAAGTGCGGTGTCAAGAGATTCATCAAATAATTGCGTATTTAAAGAATGCCCAAGTACATCTGTGAGTGCATGTACTCAAGATATAAAAGTATGTCCAGATGGAAGTTATGTATCCAGAGACTCAGCAAATAGCTGTCAATTTAAAACTTGTAATTAATAACAAAAATATATATGGAGAACGAAACATTTCTGGAAGAGTTTAAAAGATACGTTGCAAACCCTAAATCTAGGTTATTTATATTCTTAGGAGTATCAATTGTTGCCGTTGTATCAATTGCACTGGTATTTGCAGTTATAAATAACAATAATACCTCTACGGAAATATCTAAAGCAAAAGAGATTGAAGAAAATCCTGCTCAAAAAGCAGAAATTTTAACTCAAATTGTAAAAAATAATCCCAAAGGAGTTGTTAATAATAATTTAGGTTCGGGTAGCGCAGGAAGTACATCTAATGGTAATCCTCAAAATGTATTTCATGGTACATCTGGATATGTAGCTGTAGATCCAAACACTGGAGTGCCAGTTGGTCAAGGAAATACTGTAGCTGTTGGACCTGAAGAGCAACCAGATTTAGCTAAGTATAATTATAGAAAATCTACAGAAACATTTACTCCTGGTGTAATTTCAAATGTTTGTAATGATTACAACTCTACTCTACAAAAGAATAGATTTATAACTGCCGAATTCTTTGATCCTCAAAACTCATACTATTCTAGAAAGTCTGAATATGTAGATGGGACTTTACAAAATTATTACAACTCACACTATAGTCCAACTGCAAGTGAGACTTATTCTTATTCAGGTGGAAGTTATGCAGTTAAGCAGGTCTATACTCCGTATTGGTATTCAACTGCTCCATCAACACAGGATGTTCCAAGTTATCCAGTTGCTTCTTATCCAGTTTCTTATGCAGAGATTTCTTATAAAATTATGCAATATTTTGGAGGGACAGCAGTAATTAGAAGAGTTTATCAACAAGCAAATAGAACTTTTTATGAGATAGGAGTTAGTTATGCTGCAAATTGTGCAAATAATACTAATCCTGCAATTTCTCAATATATTGATGAATATGGAATTGCAACTATATTTAGTGTTTACACAATAGATGCAAAAACATTTGAAATTACAAATACTAAAGGCTACATTAACCATATTGACCCTACTACTCTTATATATACAAGAGATTATAAAGTTGAATATAATTTAACTGAATTCTCAAAAGTTAGCACTGAGTTTGCAACTAACCTTACTTCAGATGTAAAAGTTGTAGATTGGTCAAGTTATGTTTTCAATCAAGTAGAATATGGAAATAGACTTTCAAATTACATGAAAGATAATGCTTTAGATATTTTATTACCAACTAATGATTTAGAGTTTCAATATATTGGATCTAAAAACACACCACCAGCTCTAACTTATGCATATTTCTATAAAGATAGAAATTACTATACACCTGGAGCCAATGGAGACTACACGTATAATGATGTAATGCAGAGGTATGGACCAAATCTTCCTTTATTAAATTATGCTTTAAAAACTAAGAATGGTTACCCTACTTACACTTTCTATCAGTACGAAGAAGGAGCAGACTATCAAAAATTGTTAGATTCTATGAGAAATTACTCACCATATGGTACAACTGAATTTACAAAGAGTATAAATATTAATGGTGAAGCAACGGAGGTAACAATAATGCAACATATTTATGGAAGCGGAGAATATCCAACTTCTTATCCAATATCTTATATTCAAGACTTAGCAGTTAAATATCCAACTATTTCTACTCTCTCTTATCCAGTATCATTTCCTTATCAATCATATTTCTATATAAGCTATGATGTTTTATTTAAATATCATGGAAAGCCATATATGGTTTATATTCAAGGATGGGCATTGGATAGATTCTTAAATGAAGCTTATCAGAATATAAATGTAGGTGAACAGGATGGGTTTAATACATTCGTAAATTTGATTCCAAACGGAACTTATGGGGATGGAGGCTTTGGTTACGGCTATTGATTCTTAGAACAGTCATACCATATTGATTTTCTACCCTTTTTATGGGATACTTCTTTGCTTAAATTCTTACAGGATTTAGTTTTTTATTGAACTTTTTTATTATTTTATTATAAGTCGTATATGGCTGAAGTACATTTAGATTACACAAAGGTAAAAGATACCAAATTCTATAGAAATATAGGAATTATTGCACACGTTGATGCAGGAAAAACTACAACTACAGAAAGAATTCTTTTCTTTACAGGAAGAAAACATAAAGTAGGAGAAGTTCATGAAGGAGCCGCAGAAATGGACTTCATGCCACAGGAAAGAGAGAGAGGAATAACTATTCAATCTGCTGCTACAACAGCATTCTGGTCTTTACATGATCAATTGTATAGAATTAATATTATCGACACACCGGGTCACGTTGACTTTACTGCTGAGGTTGAGAGATCTTTAAGAGTATTAGACGGAGCTATTGTTGTATTCGATGGAAAAATGGGTGTTGAACCTCAATCTTCAAAAGTTTGGTTCCAAGCCGAGAAATATAGAGTTCCAAGAATGTGCTACATTAACAAACTAGATAATATCGGAGCAGATTTCTACAAGTCTTACGATTCTATTACAGATCACTTAACAGAAAAAGCTGTTCCAATTTCTATTCCAGTTGGAGTTGAAAATGAATTCAGCGGAATTATTGATCTTGTAAGAATGGAAACAAGAATTCACTTAGATGATGAAGGAAAGAATATTGAAGTAAAACCAGTGTCTGAAGAACTATTAGCTAAGGCTACAGAATGGAGAACAAAACTTATTGAAGTTGTTGCGGATGCTGATGATGATATTGCAACTAAATACTTAGAAGGAAAAGAAATCTCTGGAGATGAACTAGAAGCTGGAGTAAGAAAAGCTACATTAGAACTAAAACTATTCCCAGTTATGGCTGGATCTTCTTTAAGAAACAAAGGAGTGCAGGCAATGTTAGATAATGTTTGTCTATACTTACCTTCTCCATTAGATAAAGAACACACATATGTAGATAAAGAAACAGGCGCAGAAAAAGGATTAAAAGGAAAGATTCCTGCTACAAACCCAGATACTGGAGAATTTGTTACTAGAGAATTAGATGAAAAAGATCCATTTGCTGGTTTAGTATTTAAACTTGCAGTAGACCCTCATGTTGGAAACTTAGCTTTCTTTAGAGTTTACTCGGGTAAATTAGAAGCTGGAAGTTATGTTTACAATAGTTCAAAAGGAATTAAAGAAAGAGTTGGTAGAATTATCTTAATGCATGCCAACCACAGAGAAGAAGTAAAAGAGGTAAAGGCAGGAGATATTGCTGCTATAGTTGGATTTAAAGACACAAGAACAGGAGAAACTATCTCAGATGAGAAAGATCCAGTAATTCTAGAAAGTATTAACTTCCCAGAACCTGTTGTTTCTTTTGCTATTGAACCAAAAACAAAGTCTGACCAAGAAAAAATGTCTGAAGTATTAGGAAAACTAATTTCTGAGGATCCTACTTTTAGAGCTAAATCAGATCCTGAGACCGGACAAGTTATTATCTCGGGAATGGGAGAGTTACACTTGGACATTAAAGTAGACATTATGAAAAGAGAATACGGAATTGAAGTAACTATGGGTAAACCACAAGTAGCTTATAGAGAAACTATTAAAGAAGAAGCTGAACACAGAGAACTTCTAAAGAAGCAATCTGGAGGAGCTGGACAATACGCAGATATTGATATGATTGTTAGACCAAGAGAAAGAGGAGCTGGATATAACTTTAAGGACTCTATTAAGGGAGGATCTATTCCAAGAGAATATATTCCTGCTATTGATAAAGGGTTCCAGGAATCTATTACAGCAGGACCTTTAGGAGGATTCCCAGTTGTAGATATTGAAGTTGAAATTACAGACGGAACTTATCATGAAGTTGACTCTAATACAGATACTTTCAGATCTTGTGCATTCTATGGTGTTAAAAACGCTATGAAAAAAGCAAATCCAGTATTATTAGAACCAATCATGTTGGTAACAATCAATGTACCAGATGAATATGTTGGATCTGTTAACGGTTATTTATCTTCTAAGAGAGGTTTAATTAAGAACCTTCTACAAAGAGGAAAAACAAAAGAAATTGTTGCAGAAGCTCCTTTATCTGAAATGTTTGGTTATATCGCAGACTTAAGAAACTTAACTTCTGGAACAGCAGCAGGAAATATGGAACCAAGTCATTATGCTGAAGTTCCAAAAAATATTATGGAAAAGGTTGTTGGAATAGCTCCAGTTAAGTAAGCCCGCAACTACATACGGGGCTATAATTCTTATAATCAATGATTATGTTATAGTAAGAGAGGGAGAAATCCCTCTCTTTTAGTTTCTCAATTAATTTCCAATCTCTCATCTCCATCCTCTAATCTCTTATCTCCATTCTCTAATTTCCAATCTCTCATTTCATACTCTAATTTCCAATCTCTAATATATTTCTTATCTAGATTTATAATGGAAAATCTCACTCAGTACGATTTTAAAGTTAATAAGGTTTTGGAAATTAATTACGGAAGTCTGGATATGCATTCGGCTGTAGATTATTTAAATCGAATTGAAGATCCAAGTGTACGAAGGATTTGTAACAGAGCATATATAAATCTTGAGAGAAGCTTCTCCAGAGATGATATAAAAATAGAAACACTGGGAGATCTATGTAAGTATACATATCTCGAAATAGAAGAAAGATTGAATGGTATGAATATCTCTGCCAATTCAATCCGTAGCCTTGTTAATTCTTTTGGTTTGTTGTTAAAGGATCAACTACCCCTTCCTAAACCTTGGGTTGATAAAGATGATTATCTTGAAGAACCAGAAGAGAGAGAGTTGCATTTCATAAAGAATCTAACAGACTTAGATTGGAGGATGAAGAAAGTATTAGATTATTTAATGAAAACTGTGGGAATGACCTCACTTGAATACTTCACTGATTTTACTGCAGACGAATCACTCCATAGATTTAAAGGTTTTGGTCTACAAGTTGTAAATGAACTTCGATTAATTATGTCTAAATATCAACTTTATTTTAAAGATGAAAACTTCGAAACTGTAGCACAACTCGCTGGAGATTTAGAAATGCAAGAAGCTTAAATAATATTGCCAAAACTACTCTTTTAATTATATAATCCTGCAATAGTAAATTTATTGCCAAGAATGGATAGAAGCTATAGTAGTACAAATTCTTCGATCGAGATCTCCGAGTCTAATAATTACGCATTCGATCAATTAGAAGAAATATACTCTACACTTAATGAAATGCTTAAACCAGTTCTGAACATCTACTCTATTCCATTATTACAGAAATCTTTAAGAGATTTCCATACAGATCTATGGTCCGCACTAAATCTTTCAAAAGAAAAACTATTACCTTTGAAGTCTGAAACCTTGTCGGAACTTGAAGGTATTATTGTTAATCTATTTATTTTTGGTGAAGATGAATTAGGACCAGTTTTAGATTTTGAATCACTTAAAGATATTAAAAGTTCTTATCTAATAAATTCAATAAGACAAGTATTAATTAAATATTTAAATCTTTTAGAAAGTTTTATTATAAATAATTCAGTTCAAACTAAATTACCTACTGTCAAAATAAATTTACTTCCTTCTGGAGAACTACCTATCCCAGTCCATAAATGGCAAGTTCTTAAACCAGTTCGTATTTCAGTAGAGCCTTAAAATGAATCAATTAGCATTAAAACTTGAATCTAGAATAAGTTCCTTTGCACCAGTACCTTATATTAATAGTGCTCTACTAAATCCAGTAATAGATTACATTACTTATCCTCTAACAGAAGCTGAGATAAATTACCAAGCTGATGAAATTATTGAGTTGTTTCAAATGTCTTATAAAAATTTAATTACAGATCCATCTGATAATTCTTTACATGAAGAATTTGCAAGATGCTTAAGCTTAGTTACTTATCATATTGAACACATATCCAGTAATGATGATTTCGCTGAAGTTATAACTCTCCCACTTCTAAATTTACTAAGAACAAATTTAGAAAATCTATCTAAAGAGATCTTAAGAATTCTTTATGAAGAAGGTGATTATGCAAGTGATGAAATGGTAGGTCACTATAAATTTCTTCGGGGTTTTTTATCTAAATTCAATTTTAATCTTGATGATGAATTAGTTCCTATTGTAGATGCTATCTATAAAAGACATTCAGAATTAATTTTAAGGGAAAATGATGTTTATAAAGAGAACCCAGACCTTTTGTTAGAGATGAAGCCATTAGTCTATGAACAAGAAAGAGAGTTCCTAGAATATATCCTTTTTGATTAACATTAGCTTGGTGTTATTCTTCTTCAAGGTGTAAAATGAGCAAATATGCGAAAAATTTTCACGCCTGAATTCAAAAAACAGATTATAGACTTCGGTCAATCCGTAATAGTAGCAATAGTTATTTGTATTTTTATAATAACTTTTGTTGCTGCACCAAATGAAGTAGACGGAACTTCAATGCAACCAAATTATGCAACTGGAGATAGACTTTATACAAATAGATTATCTCATTGGGTTGGTAGTACTCCACTCGGATCAACGCTAGGTCTAAATTATAAAAGAGGAGATGTTGTGGTTGTAGAAAAGCCAGGTGTTGTTGCTTTAATTAAAAGAATTGTTGGAATGCCAGGTGAGACTCTAAAGATATTTGAAGGAAAAGTATACATTAATGGCAAGGAGTTGCAGGAATCCTATTTGCCTGAGGGAACTATTACATCTCAAGGAACATTCTTAAAAGAGAATGTAGAGGTAAATATTCCAGAAGGAAATTACTTTGTTATGGGAGATAATAGGAGAGTAAGCTCGGATTCAAGATACATAGGACTTATTGAAACTGATTGGCTACAAGGGAAAATCTTCTTAAGAATTTGGCCATTAAATGAGATAGAAATTGTTCCTACAGGTGTGTCTACATTAAAATAATCTTATGTCATTTAAAGGAGATAGTTATGTCTCCTTTTTTTACTACTTTTTTAAAGTTATGGTATAAATATGTCGATGAAAGACATTAATCACTTCTTAGAAAAACTTAATCCAGAGCAAAAGAAAGCAGTACAAACTGTTGAAGGACCAGTTTTAGTTGTTGCAGGTCCTGGAACAGGTAAAACACAGGTATTATCGCTCAGAATAGCTAATATTCTACAAGAAACACAAGCTAATCCTTCAAACATCCTTTGTTTAACTTTCACAGAATCTGGAGTTACTGCAATGCGAAGAAGATTATTAGATATGATTGGAAACGACGCTTATTATGTAAGAATTCATACTTTCCATAGCTTTTGTAATGAGATTATTCAAAGTTTCCCTGAAGAATTTATGTTCTCAAAAGAGCTTACCCAGTTAGATGATTTAACAAGATTAAAACTTCTCAGAGAATCGATAGATGTTGTTGAAGACGAGGTTGGAAAATCTGAATTTAAATTAATACCTTTTAGAGATAAGTATGCATATATAAGGGCTATTAACTCCTCTATTCAAACATTAAAGAGAGAAAGTGTATCTCCAGAAAAATTAGAAGGTAATGCTAAAAAAGTAATTGAAGATTTAGAAGCAAATCCAAATATAAATAACAAGACAGGTAAACCAACAGGCAAATGGGATAATGCAAGAAAAAGTGCTCAAAAGAATTTAGAACTTTCTAGAATCTATAAAAAGTATGCCTCTCTACTCAACGAAAAAGGTTTCTACGATTACGAAGACATGATCTTATTTGTTCTAGATAAATTTGAAAACAATCAAGAAATTCTTTCTACATATCAAGAAAAGTATTTATATATTGTAGTTGATGAATATCAAGATACAAATGGAGCTCAAAATGAAATTTTAAAATATTTAGGAAACTTTGATTCTTCTCCAAATATTTTTGCTGTGGGTGATGACGATCAAGCAATCTATAGATTCCAAGGAGCTAATGTGGAAAACTTATTATTCTTTGCAAAGCAATTTGAAGGAGTACAAACAATTCCAATAGTAGAAAACTACAGGTCTAGTCAAAATATTTTAGACTTAGCATCAAGCGTAATAAATCATAACCAAGCAAGATTAGTTAATTACATGCCTTTCTTGGAAAAGAATCTTAAAGCTGGCTTAGATATCCCCAATAGAAAAGCAGAGATTTATGAATTTAATACTTCAGATGGAGAGATTGCATTTATTGTAGATAAAATTAAACAACTAGAATCTGAAGGAACAAATTTAAATGAAGTCGCAGTTATTTATAGAAACCATTCTAATGCCGTAGATCTAATTGAAGCAATGGTTAAAGCTGAGATTCCAATCCAAGTTACTGCAGGAAAAAATTCAATAGAAAATAAAGCGGTAGAAATGTTTATAGATTTTTTAAAGACAATTGAATATACCGACAAAGATAGAGATTTTTTATTATTTAAAGTTCTATTTTTTGATTTCTTAAGATTTGATAGATTAGATATTTTCAAAATAACTAGAATTGCAGGAGACGAAAAGATTTCAATTTACGATTTATTAACTAAGGATGAACTTGGAGAAAGGCTAAGAAGTTTAAATTTAAAGGACGAAGA
>JBDSRX010000048.1:0-10274 GCA_039929105.1 Candidatus Dojkabacteria bacterium | reverse complement strand
TTGCTTGCCAGTATGTGTAGTAAGTATTTGCAGCTACAGATGCATCGTTTACTGCTCTTAAGTAAGGGTAAGGAGTTCCATCTCCATAAAGATTTTGGAATATTGTATCGTTGTTTGCTGTTCCAGTACCTTGATTATTATCTGCAGAATAAAGAGCTTCAATTAATCCTCCTCCATAAGTAATAACTTGCCCTCTAGTTGCATCTACATAAGCCCTACTGTTTAAACCTTCATCGTAGGCTACAGTACTTGTACTACAGGTTCCAGCTACATATGCAGGTGCATAACAAACATTTAGAGACCCATATAGATTTACATATTTTAAAACATAAGTTCTAAACGCAACTATTTGCGCTTTTATAGCTTCTGCTGGCCAACTTAATGGCACTTCAGATTGCCCGGTAACAAAGTCTTCAATATTCATTTGCTTTGCAACTATATTTCCATTTCCATAGTTCTCGTTTACTGTAAAGTTTGTATTTTCATATCCACCTGTAATAGCTACTCCTGTGAAGTAAAAAGTTAGAATATTTTGATATGGATAACCTGCATTAGCCATTCCATATGCTCCCCATTGACTCATTCCAACTCCATGACCTTGGTAAAGATCTCTACCCTGTGTTTTAAAAACGAAACCTCCTGCAACTGGTGTCCCAGGATTTATTGGTGGGGGTGGATTTGCTAACAAAGCATCTTCTCTTTGCTTAGCATTAACCTGTTCACCATTAAGACCATCTATATTTGTTTTTATACTTTGAATTGATACACTAATATCTCCTAACTTTTGATTACCGTATGCTAACGCACCATTGTAATAGGCTATTTGATCTTCTAATGTTTTCTTTTGTGCTGCTAAATTTGTTTTAAGACCTTCTAGTTCTATAATTTTTTCATTATAAACATCAATATCTTCCGAAATCTTCTTAAGATCTTTTGCTAGTGAGAATATATTTCTTTGCTGAGCTCCTGTTAGACTACTAGCGTACTGTTCTATCTTTTTATAATCGAAATCTGTATTAATAAATTGACTTAGATTACTTCCGCCCATCCTCCATTCCATGTAGGACATTTTTAATGTTTCGTTTTGATTTATTTGCCTTTGTTGTCTTTCTAATTCTTTTATATCTTTAGCTTGTTTTACTAATTCTAATTCTAAAGATTTAGCATCTACTTCTGCTGTTGCTTTTTCTAACTCTGCTTGTAGTTTAGGTAGTTCTCCTGTGCTTTCTTCTATGGTAGTTTGATAACTAGCTAAATTATCTTGCAAAGCATTAAGATCGTCTTGCTTTTTCTTTAGCTCTGCTTGTTGATTAGCAATGTCTTGACCAATTTCATCTGAAGATTTTGCGAAGGAAATATTATTGAAAACAAAAACACTGCAAATTAAAATTACAGCTACAGATACAATTTTTGTTTTTAATTTTGAGTTAAGCATTATTTATTATTAATACTTGTCTAGATTGCTTTAAATTATTTACAAAGTCAGTTACATCGTTAACAAACTTACAATTGACTAACAATAAAGGTAATTGGGTTTGATTTGAACCACTTGATAGGGCTTCTATCTGACTTTCAATCTCAGGTTTTAATTTACCTTCTAAACTAAATTCAATATTCTCTTTCTCAATTTTTAAAATATCTAGCTCTCTTCTTTTTTTGTAATACTCTTCGGTATTTAGAGATTTGGAATCCATATCTGATACTTGTACTTCTTGTTTCTTTTGTTCTTCAACAAGAGCTTGCTTCTCAGCCATTATTTGTTCTAGGGTCTTATCTCCTAATCTTGCAGTAATGGTTGCAGTCATAACATCATATTCTGCTTTCAATGCTTTACTCCAAGCTGTATTTAATATTAATTGATCTTCATCTGGATTAGTCTTCTGACTAACTGGCATTACAATTGCTTCTTCAGATTGGAGTCTTGTTCTATATGTAAATGTGTATTTATTAACATTTACTAAAAGCATGAGAATTATTATTACCACAGCGCTAAATATACCTATTAGTAATTGTACAAGCTGTAGTGTAATTATAAAAAATAGTAAAGAAAATATTAGCTGTGCTATTACAAGAATAATCATCCATTTTCCAGTTATTAACGAACCTTCCTTTTCTTCAGTCTCCATGTGTACACCACCAATTTTTCTCATATTTTTTAAAGAGGAAGTCTGACCGAAAGATCTTAACTCTTTAATCTTCTCTACCTTTTGATGGACAGTAGAATCACTTGTAATATTACTAAATTTTTCTAATTCACCTTTTAATCTAGTTTGAGATTCAGTAAGCATATTTACAGATGAAAGCTTATCTTCTAAAGCTTTAATGTCTAGGTCTATTTTATCTTTTGTCTTTTTTAATTCTTCCTTATTCTTTTTCTGGTTTTGATAAGAGCCCACTTCTCCTTCCATTGTTTTAATCTTTTTAGTAGTTTCTCGGAGTCTTGTAAGTTTTTCCGATTCTTCTTTAGATAATCCCTCTGAAGCTTGAGTAATTAAAGAAGTAGCATCTCCTTGAGACTCTTGCGGCAAAAGTGATTTTAATGTATCTAAATTTTCAATATTATTTTTAACACAATCAACTACACTCTTAGACCATAGAGCCAAATCAACTTGCATTCCCAATATTTCTGAGAGTTGTTCAAAGATATTCTTTTGAACTTCTTGATTATCTACAAAGACTTTTAGTGAATTTGATGTGTATTCTTTAATAACTTTTAACTCTTTAGAATCTCCTATTTTAAATACTAATTCTGAGCTTTGGATTTTATTTTCTTGTGATAAAGAATTGATGTTTAAGAAGTCGTTTACAAAAAAATTTGTATGTGGATTAGAAGGAATTGGATTTCCAGCATCGAATTCAAAAACCTCGGATGGGTTTACCACTGCTCTATATTTTAGTACAGCAAGCTGATATGCCAATCGTTAAATTATAATAGTTAAAGCGCTATTTTTATTATAGAGTAACGAAGATATATTGTGAAGGGAATTTATTGGCCCGTAGACTTGTCGAATCTCCAAACACTGTTTACGCATTTGAAAAAATAGGTTTTTTTATCTGTAGTACATGTCCTATCTGGCTCACCAGCTGTACATGTTAAACCTGTAACATCACCCACATCTCGCCCTGTAGCATTGCTGGTTAAATCAGAGCAAGAAGAAAACTCACTTCCTTGTGCACCAGGATCTGTACATAAATCTGCATAGAAGAATTGGAATCCTATTCCAATATTATTTCCACCGGACAAACCTTGGTAACATTGCACTGAATTATTTATACCTAACAACTTAAAGAAGGTTACTAAGATTGGGACAGCTAAGAAGACCAAAATAAATCCGATTATGTATTTGATAATTCTTTCTCTTATAGCTTTTATTTGCGTTGGATCTCCTCTAGAGATTAAGTATTGATATCCAAGATAAATTAAAAGTAAGAATGAAAAGCTAGCTACTAATGCCCAAATTGCATATACAACTCTTACGAATAAAACTTCTAATTCTTGTAATGCTGGTGGTTTTAATACTGCTCTAATTCTTACACCATCGTGTAAACAATAGAATTCTCCTAAAGCACTATCAAAAGTTGGTTTATCTGTAAGTAAGTCTCCTTGAAGTGTAAAGCATTGGTAGCTTTCTGCATCGTTACCCGAAAAATTAAAGTCCTGTACTTGAGCTTTAAGTACAGGAGCAATAAAAATTGTTGAGATTAATAGTAACGAAGCTAGAAAATATGCTTTTCTCGACTTATTACTGTAAGTTTGTGTTTTGAAGAACATTGTTTAATTCGTTTGTATCGTTTCCTATTCCACTTACATTAAAGAATGCAAGGATAATTACTATTCCAATTATTCCAATGAATAATGCTGCAATTCCAATAAATACAGATTTAATAGCTTTTTGTGCTTCTTGAATCTTACTTTCATCTCCTTCACTTCTTATGTATTTTACTGCTGCTCTAATAATTATATATATTGAGATAACAATAATACCAACAAATACTAATTGAAGAGCTAATCTTACCAAAGCTACTGCTGCGTCTACAGCTGGTTTTCCATTAACATCTCCGCATAAAGAGCCTGCTCCGAAGCCTAAGTTCTTAATGAATGGGAATATATTACAAATTAAATTTGTTTCTTGAGCGTTAACTTGGGGTGCAAATATTAAGTTATTGAATCCGAATAGACTAATTGCTAAGACTGCAACACTTAGAGTTTTCTTTAGAGATAGTTTCATAAACAATTTAATTAAAATATACTTTATTCTCATTATATAAATTATCCAGACGATGTCAAAAAGAATTTTTTGACAGGTTATAAAGGAATATTTAAGCCAGACGGTGGTACTGGGGTTCTATTGGTAATTCCTCCTGCACCAAAAAAAGAAATTACAACTACCATACCAATAATTCCGACAAAAATTATAACTACTCCAAGCAAAACTCCTCTAACGATTGAGAATCCTTCTTGAACTTTTGTAGGATCTCCTTCACTTCTTATAATTTTTACCGTTGCTTTAATAACCATAAGAATCCCAAATATTATGATGATTACAAAAACAGAAGAGATTACAAATCTTACTATCCCCCCCACATTTGTAAAATCTAGAAAAGGTGAATTTGCTACTTGTGCGCATCCTAAAAGACTACAGCCTGATTGATTTTCAAAAAACATATTTATCTAACTAATATTTAGTTTGCAGAATCTAATCCGCATACACTACTTGCAAATGCCGTTGGATCTTCTCCTGCTGGGGCATTAAAGTAAGCTTTAAAGTAATAATCGTATGTCTCATCTTTACATCCACTAAACATCTTTGGCCAGTTGAAAATTGACCCTATTCCTAAAACAAAACCTATAACTGTTAGTATTATTGGAATTAAGAAAGTAATTCCAATCCCTACTAAGTTAGATTGAAGTTTTTTAAAAGCTTCTTGTAATTTTTCTTGATCCCCTTCACTTCTAATCGCTTCTAAACCAGCAATTAATATTCGTGCTATCCAGAAAACAATTATTAAAATAATAATAATATCTGCAGCATAAGTAATCCAAGTAAGTACAGTTGCATACTTCGAATTAATTGTTCCAAATACTGGAAAGAAAGGAATTGTAATAGCATCCAATCCGAAGTCTGAAGTTCCAGCATCTAATGCATATACAGACAAAGGAGAAGCAATCAAAAGTAATAAAATTATTAAAGCATTTCTAGTTTTTTTCATATTAATTTATTGTAATTTCTGCTCCAGTATTAGTAACGTTCAAGCTATTAAGATCTCCTATCCCTATCACAGAAGCGATAAATTGAATTATAAATATAAATGACCATGCTAATACGAATCCTATTATTAAATTAATAATCTCTTTGTTTACCTTAACAATATCTTCACTTGTGGTTGCTCTAGTTCTTAAAACAGCACCGATGTACATTCCTCTTACTAATGCATAAGCGGAAACTAAACCTAGGAATGTAGAGATAGCTGCATTTATAAGATTTGGTATCTTTGTTGTTGAGATTGTAAACTTAGTTCCAAAAATATTAAAAGATCTTAACGTTTCAATAATAGGTGGAGGAAGAACTACTATTGGTCCCTCATTATTGCATTTATTTTTGCAACAAGAGACAGTAGGATCTAATAATTTTGCATTACTACAATCAAAGTCTGGAACATAACAACCACTGTCATCTTTGTTTGAACACGATGTTGGACAAGCTGTAGGTATTTCAAAAGGAGCTGCACAACCTGCAGGAATTTTTGCCTCTACTTTAGCAAATGAGAGTAATGTAAATAAAGACGAAAGTATTAATCCAAGAATGAAAACTTTTCTAAAATTTTTGTCTAACATAGTTTATATATTAACTTCCTGATAAACCTAATCCTTGTACTCCTACTAATCCAGCAACAAAATTTACTATTGTTGGAGCAAGAACAGCTAATACAAATCCAATTATTGCAGCTATCATAATTTTTCTCGCACTTGTTACCTGGTCTGCATTATCTCTTGCAGTTAAATATTGAAAAGCTCCGTAAAGAAGCATTGCAGCAAAGGTAAGTAAGAAAACGGGGACTATAAGTTTAGTTAATGCATTAATTACATCTTCGAGATTATTAAAGATTGTAGGATTGGGAAATTTAAACCCACTTCCAATACTAGATGAATCCATAAATTGAATGTAATATATCTAAAATACTTATTTAATCTCCTTAATCTCAAGTCCGGTGAAATAAATATCATTTCCTGAATTTAGTCTACCTTGAATCATAGCGTTTGCCAATATATCTTCAAGATTATCCTGGATAACTCTTTTTAATTCTCTTGCACCATAAACTGGGTTATAAGAAAGTTCAGCAAGTTCGTCTAAAGTCTTCTCATCCCAGAAGATTGATATACCTTTAGTTTCCATATTGATATTTAAAGCTTTTAGATTAATATCAACTACCCCCTTAATTTCTTCCTTATTCAGAGATTTAAACATTATTAATTTATCGAATCTATTTAAGAATTCTATCCTGAATTCTTTTCTTAAAATGTCTGATGTATTTTTTAATATATCATTATACTTTTCTCCCTTTTCTACCAATGAAGCTATTTCCGCTGAAGCTGCATTTGATGTCATAATGATAATTGAGTTAGTAAAATCTACCTTTCTACCCATTCCATCAGTTAAATAACCTTCATCCAATACTTGTAAGAACAAGTCTAAAACTTTCTTATTTGCTTTCTCTACTTCGTCTAAAAGAATTAGTGAGAATGGTTTTTGCTTTACAGCTTCTGTTAGATATCCGCCGATGAAGTTTCCTGTAGCATCGTTGCTTCCAATTAGTCTGCTGAGATTAGATTCTTCTTGATATTCAGACATATCAATACGAATCATAAGTTTTTCACTTCCATAATAAACATCGGCCAAAGTTTTTGCACATTCTGTCTTTCCCACTCCTGTTGGTCCATAGAAAAGAAATGAAGCTATTGGTTTCTTTTTAAAATCACTTAAACCAGATCTCGATCTTCTAATTGCCATTGCAATACTTTTTACTGCATCGTCTTGACCAACAACTCTTTGGTGCATTACTTCCTCTAAATCCATTAATCTCTGTGCTTCTGTTTGATCGATAGTACCTATATTAATTCCAACCTTACTTGATATCAATTGTTCTGCAATCTGATTATTTAAATAGTTCAATCCTTGGCTTTGAGCAAGTAGGATAGCCTCTTCCAACAAATCTACACCTTTATCTGGCATCGATCTTTCAGATTCGAATCTTGGAGCAAACTCAACAATCTTTTTAATAGCACTTAGTTGAATTTTTATTCCAAACTTTTTCTCTAACCTCTCCACTTCATCTACAAGAATTTGGATAGATAAATAGCTTGAAGGTTCCTTTATTTCTATAGTCTCAAACAAAGCTGTTAGGCCTTTAATTGGTTTAATAAACTTATTGTAGGTCGATAATCCAGTTGTAGCTATTAACTTAAGTTTATAGCTATCTATAGCGTTAATTAAAAGATTTATTACTTCCATCCTTCCTTCTTCTCTCATAGACATAATCTGTCCGATTTCTTCAAACACTAGAATTATATTTCCAGAAGATTTAACTTCATCCAAGCACTTTTGGACAATAGTTTTAAATGCATCTACAGAGCCTGTTTTAGTAAGAACTTTATTTAAATCTAACAATACTAATCTTGAATCTTGTAGTGATGAAGGTACATCTTCTACACTCATTCTTGTTGCTAAATACTTTAATATTCTAGTTTTTCCAACCCCAGGCTCACCTAGAAGTAACACTGCAGAACCTGAGTCTCTTTGAAGTATTCTTAGAAAGTTACCCATTTCCATTTCTCTACCAAGTGATGTTGTAAAATCTCCTCTAGCAGATTCAGCTGTTAAATCTTCTGCATAAATATCTAAAGTTGGAGTTGCTCTTGAAGTATATGCTCTGTTTACTCCTCCTGTTGGCTTGAGCTTAGAAAGGACTTTATATCTTTTAAAGTAATTATTTTTCCTGAACTCATTTTGTTGCCAAGACTCTAACGAATTAATGTCCAAATCATTAATCTTGAAATCTAAAAGCGAAGATTTCAATACTGTTCTTAGTACTACAAAGACCATAGACATTACCCCAATCTTTTCAGGATCTAATAATGCTCCTTCTTTAATTGCGTTAATTAGTAAGTTTGAATAATTTGAATCAAAAGTATTGTCTACAGCCATCAAATTAACTTGTAATTTGGTACTTAATTCACTTACATTTACACCTAATCTCTTTTCTATTAAGTCTTTTACTCTATTTGAGTTTAATAACACAATTGAAAATTGTGTTAAAAAGTCTTTTTGGTTTCTAAAGTATAAACTATCTAATATAGCTAAAAGTTCCACGGTTAATAGATCATTTATTAGTATCTCTGATATACTTTTCTTTTGAGATTTTTCTAACTCTTTAGATAGAACTAAATCTCTTTGAGATTCTAAGAACTCATCTCTGTCTCTCTTTAAGAAAAGTCCATATACAATTAGAGGGATAGAAAAGTAAGCAAGAAGATATTCAAATGAAGTTGGAACTAAATAAGTAACTAATGAAAAGTGACCTCCAAATAAAGTTAGGAATAAACTTAAAAGTACAACTCCGCCACATCCTATTATTAAGAAACGACCAAAGCTTTTCTCAGCCTGGATATTATTTGATAAATTTCCTCTATATTTAAATAGTTCTGAGAAGTCTAGAACTACATCCACTCCGTTTACAGTACCTATTTTTTGTCTTCCTCTTAATATCTTCATAACTGTGAACTAAGGTAAACAATAATCTGCAAAGGAAGTATAAATGGAAGTAACAGTATTATTAAGAAAATTAACACATTAGGGATAATAAATATAAAGCTAATTATGCTTCCAGTGGCAATCCACCATAATCTTATAATTACTCCTAAGTACTTTCCTAATGAAGAAGTATCTTGAAATAATGGTTTAGAAATGTTTTTCGCACTTGGCAAAGCGTTAGTTTGATTTAGTAAGAATGAGAATCGAAGACCTACAGATTCTCTAAAGAATCCTAGAACAAAGATCTGATAGTACCAAACAAAGAAATTAACAATGTAGTCTTTCATCAATGAGTTTATTAATACTCAATTGTACAGTAAAAGTTTAATCTTTTGAATGTTCTATTAGCTAAATCTCCATAACTAATAGTTTATGTTTAATTAAACTCGCAATATAAATATATATTTTCCATATTTCTAAATCGTACCTACTTAATCTTGAATCTTTAATGATTTTCATCTCATCTTCTTTAATTGTTCCTGGCGACTTTGTCATTATCGAATCTAATTTATAATATTCGCTTCCTTTAATTATTAGAGTACGTAAGAACTGGTTTATATTAATACTTCCTGAACTTATTACCTTCATTAACAATTGAATTATCTGACTTTCTTTATCATCCCCAAGCCCTTCTACTAATAAGCCCTTTTTACTATGAACCCTAAGCTCGTTAACAATATCAACTAAATACGGAATACTATCTAAATCTAGAATTGGTTCAGAAATTTCACCTTCTAAACCAGAATATAAGTCTTCCATCATCCCATTAATTTCACCATCAACGATCTCCTGTGTTCTTTGTTTGATGTAATTATTACGTTCTAGCTTACCTTCATGATATGGGTTCATAGAAACAGTTAAAAAATAAAAAACTACTTATTAAATTGCGCGTAAAAAAAGAACCCTTTCGGGTTCTTTTAAATCATTACATCATATCCATTCCACTCATATCGGGCATTGCTCCGTGTGAGTGTTCTTCGGGCTTTGGAACATCCGATACTACAGCTTCTGTAGTTAGCAATAACATTGCTACAGATGCAGCATTTTCTAAAGCTGTTCTTGTTACTTTAACTGGATCACTAATTCCTACTTCTAGCATATTAACAATCTTATCATGTCTAGCATCGTAACCGTTACCATCTTTCATATCTCTTATAAAGCTTGCAGCTTCTTTGCCTGCGTTTGCCATAATTTGTCTAAAAGGTGACTCTAGAGCATTTCTTAAAATTGTTAATCCAATCTTTTCGTCTTCAGTTTCTAATTTAACTTTGTCTAATGCAACAGATGCATTTAATAGTGCAATTCCCCCACCTGCTGCTACTCCTTCCTCAATTGCAGCTCTTACTGCTTGTAAGGCATCGTCTATTCTATCTCTTCTCTCTTTCTGTTCAATTTCACTTGCTGCTCCCACTTCTAATACAGCTACTCCTCCAGATAATTTAGCTAATCTCTCAGCTAACTTTT
>JBDSRX010000047.1:0-2760 GCA_039929105.1 Candidatus Dojkabacteria bacterium | reverse complement strand
AATTCTGGACTATGTGATGAATTACAAATAGACATTATGCCTATTCTACTTGGGAAAGGTCTAAAACTATTTGAGAATCTAGATATAGATAAAATTCAGCTTGAAAGAATTAGTGTCCAGGAAATTACTCCTATGAGAACAAGTATTATGTTTAAAGTTACAAAAAAGAATAGTGTATAAAATTACTTTTCAGTCTGCCACAATATTCTATTTATAGGTCCGTCTTTAGACAATGTCTTTATATAATCATACGATTGCTTTAAGATCTGATCAAGGATTGACATATCAATGTCGCTAAGTCGCTTGATATAAATACAATATCCTGTAGTTGTATGTTTACCTAATTTAGCAAGTAAATCAGTGTAGCGGGCAGTGCCATCCATCATGTAAATTGTAATCTTACCTTTTCTTGGATAAAATCCAATAATAAGACCATCTCCTTCGCGTCCGCTGTTGTATTTGTAATGATAGGTATTAAACCCAATAGTACCTGCATTCCATAACTTTGGTTCTTGCCCACTTATTCGTTGCATCATCTCAAGAAGAACCCTACTATCTTTTATAGTTTGTTCATCGAGTGAATCCAAATAGTCTTTAACAGAAGTTTCATTTTTAGAAGTTGTTTTGGTCATAACCCTATCTTAACTATCTGTCTCCTTTAAAAATCCATTGCACACCAAACTTATCAAAGAATTGTCCGTAAAGTCCAAATGGCATTTCATGTAAATCTTGAAACCATTCTTTTTTTGCCCCTTCAGCTAATTTAGCAAATAAAGTTTTCAATTCTTCAGTTGATTGTGAAGTTATGTAAACTGCAGACATATTACCTAAAATAGGATCAAATTCTGGTGATGCCATCCAATCAGTTGCAGAAATATTAATACCATCACTTATTAGTTGGGAATTAATAATACTACCATATTTTTCTTTTGGAAAACTTTCTTTCATTGCAGTATCTCCAAGTCTTGTCATTGTTAGTTTACCGCCTAAGCATTCGTTATAGAAATTCATTGCTTCTGCGCAATTACCATCAAATAGTAAAAATGGTGTTGCTTGAATCATATTTAAGTTATTAAAGAATATATTAAACTATAGCAAATTTATTTAATTAGTAAAATAACAATTATTGGACTGTGTTTACTTAATCATTATTCATTTGACATACTGAATATCCCAACATAAAATCAAACTATAATTTTTTATTTATTTCTAAATGGAAATAAACATTGTAGCGGTTATTCTTGCGGCATTAGTGCCATTCTTTCTAGGGTATATGTGGTACACAATGATATTCAATAAACCTTGGATGAAGGAAGTTGGAATTACTGAGGGAGACGCTGTAAAAGGTACAGATATAAAGAAACAACTAATAGGATCATTCATATTAGAAATTTTAATGGCAGTTGTTTTATCTATTGTTTTAGGTAAAGATGCAGATGCTTCTATGGGTGCAACAAAAGGATTTTTGGTTGGATTAATTGTAGCTTTTGCTTTTGGAGTAAATTACTTCTTTGAAGGTAAAACTTTAAAGCATTGGTCTATTAATGCTGGTTACAATATTATTTTACTAACATTAATGGGTCTAATTATAGGAGCAATGTAATTTATTATTAGGAAATTTAAAGACCAGCGAGCTGGTCTTTTTAATCTCATAAATTCTTACTCAATTCCTTCCATATTTGGAGTACCTTTTCCGGTTGTTATAAGATTATATAAACTTCCTTTAATGTAACCCGACCAAGATGTAGAGCACGCACCATAACATTCAAATGCTGGTACTAAACCCTTATGAGTGAATGTTAACTTTGTTTTCTCACCTTCTTTTGAAATTTCAAATATAATTTCTGTATTTGTCCATTCACTTTTATCTTCTGTAAAACTCAAATTACTTTTAGTAGTAAGCCAAACTATCTTGTTGTTTGGTATAACTTCAATTAATTTATGTTCTGAATGATGTATGCCTTTAACTTCAAATATAAATTCATCATTAAGATTTTCTGTATCACCTTGAATACCACGAGACCACCATCCTCTGGGATTAATAATTGCTTTAAAAACTTCCTCAGGTGATTGATCTACTAAAATGCTAGTTACAAAATCATTTTTATCATCCTTCATCATTTCATCCCTTATTTCTTTTGTTTCTCCATTGATCTCATCTTTTTTACTAACTAATCCTTCTCCAGTTTCAATCAACTTTTTTAAACTTCCATTGATATAGCTAGTCCATGGAGTATTACAAACTTCAAAACATTCATATTCTGGAACTAAGCCCTGTTGCGTAAATGTTAGTTTCGTTTTATCTCCTTCTTTAGTAATTTCGAAAATCATTTTGTTACCAACCCATTCACTTTTATCTTTTGTAAAATTAAAAAAGTTTTCTAAAACTTCCCAAACAACTTTTTGATCTTGAACTACTTCAATCACTTTAATTTTAGTTTTATGTATATCTTGGTATTCATAATCAAATATATCACCTACTTTTGCTGTGCTACCTACTATTAAGTCTGACCACCATTCTTGAGGTTTCAGTACTGCTGCAAATACTTCGCTAGGTGTTTGATCTACTTCAAAAGAAGTTGTGTAATTTTTATTATCCATTTCTTATTTATAATAATTTATATAAAGGAGATTATCATGGGTACTTGCAGAATGCAAGTGGAAAGGGTAAAATATATTCATGAAAAATAGAAACCCAACTGTGTGTCCAATCGTTTATTCTCTAGATATCTTTGGTGATAAATGGAGCTTATTAATCCT
>JBDSRX010000046.1:0-5636 GCA_039929105.1 Candidatus Dojkabacteria bacterium | reverse complement strand
GTAGATTCAAGCTGGTATTTTTTTAGACATATAGATTCTAAGAATTCTAATAAGATCTTTGAGAAAGAAAGAGCTAATTACTGGCTACCAACAGATTTATACATGATTGGAGCAGAGCACATTGTATTACATTTACTATACGCAAGATTTTTTACAAAGTTCTTTTTTGATGAAGGGATAATTAACTTTGATGAACCTTTCATGAAAATGAGACATATGGGAATTATCGCTGGACCAGATGGGAGAAAGATGAGTAAAAGATGGGGAAATGTAATTAACCCTAACGATGAGATTCAAAAGTATTCTGCAGATACTGTAAGAATGTACGAAATGTTTATGGGACCTTTGGCGGATCCAAAACCTTGGAACGATAGATCTGAGAATGGAGTATTTAGATTCTTAAACAAAGTCTGGGATGTAGGGATGAGGCATGCCTCATCCAATGAAGAAATGAAAGAATTAAAGAATGAAGAAATAAAATCGCAACAACGTTTAATTAATAAGTTAATAAAAAGAATTTCTGAAGATACAGAAGTATTAAGTTTCAATACGGCAATTGCAAGATTTATGGAATTTATAAATGCAATTTCAACTTTCGAAAAAATTGATAAATCTGTGTGGGAAACATTTATAAAAGTATTAGCACCATACGCACCATTTATTACAGAAGAACTTTGGGAGAAATTAGGAAATACATATTCAATCCACCTACAAAAGTGGCCAGAATTCGATCCGGAATTGATTAAGGACGATGTAATTACAATGGGTGTACAAATTAACGGAAAAGTTAGAGGTACTATTCAAATAAGCCCAGAAGCAGAAGAAAAAGATGCCATGGAATTAGCAAAAGCAGATGAAAAGATTTCTAAAAATATAATCGGAGAACCTAAAAAAGTTATTTACATTAAAGGTAAAATTTTGAATATTATTATTTAATGACAGATAAAGTATCAGAGTACATTAGGGAAACTAGAGGTTGGATAGAAAGAACTACAAAAGACCATGGTTTTGGAAATTTAAATGAATTCCTTGATTATATCCGTGGAAAAACAGTTATGGATCTTGGTTCTGGTGGAGGTGGGCTTGCAACAGACTTGTATGGTATACAGAATGTTCTAGTAAATCAGAAAACTAAAGTTTATTCTGTCAACCCAAGGCTAGCAGATCCATTACCTGATACAGATCCCGTTTATGACATTGGATTTCTAGGTTACGATAAATTAGGTGAAAATGTTAAATACTCTGACGCAGCAAGATTTCTAAAGAAAGGAAGAGAAGAATACAAGAAAAATGCTGTAGCAGCTAGGTGGGAAAGGCTACCATTTCCAAACGAATCAATTGATCTAATACTGGCCACAGGTTCTTATTTTTTCTACAGTGAAACTTACGACGAAGAATCTTTCAAAGAAATTATGAGAATAGTTAAGAAAGGTGGTGAATTTCGAGCAAGTTTATTTTTTAACAATAGTCACTTTCTCGAAAGATTTAGAGTATTCATTGAAAGGTACGTATCACCAAAATACAGAGCTACAATAAATGTAACTAAACGAATGAGGGAAGATGAAGATGGGAGAATAAAAGAGTACTTCGATGGTTATATATCTATTATCAAATAATGGCCTGTTTACCCGCCTTTGGAGGGCAAGATTCTTAGATTCAAGGTTGCTGGCTAGAATCTCTTCGAACCTTTCATGATAGAATAGTCGTATGCAAAAACAGAAACTAAATCCCGAATTATCTAGACTTCTTACAATAGACTTAGAAACTGAAACTATCTTTGGGATAATTGGTAGAATGGAGTCTCTAACGGACATATTTCATAAAAATAGTGAATATAACCATTTAATTCCTTTTCTAAAAACATACAAAGCAGTTACACAAGGAGTAGAAGACCATCTTACTTTAGAAAAGAATTTCTATAATAATCCAAGACAGATGGAAAAATTAGATGTTTATTTTGCATCTCTTTACTTCTTTCCACTTAAACAATATCTGGAAACTGGTAGTGAAAAGTCACCTTGGAAAGTATATTTCGACTTTTGCGAAAGTGGACCTAATATCCCTTTTGTTCAACTTCTTTTAGGAATTAATGCTCATATTAATGCAGATCTTTATACAACTTTATTAAAATTAGATTACATCGAATCTGAAGATTTTGAAAAAGTTAACAGTATCTTATCTGAATTAATTCCAGGAATAATGAGTTATCTAGCTTTTGAAGAAAAAGATATTTATGGTTTAGGTGGAATGGTTTTAAAGAACTTATATGCGAATGAGTTTAAAAACATAATTGTAAGATGGAGTACAGATGCATGGTATAACTATAAAAAATCAAAAGAACAAGGGGTTGATCATACACAAAAAATAAGGGAACAAACTGAAATTCTTGCAGATCAAATTGTAATTCTTTGGCAAGAACTTTTAACAAAACCATCTTCAACATTAAAATTCTTAGCGAATTTAGAAAATCTCTCTGTAAGGTTATGATAATTACTTCCATTGAACAAGCCAAAAAGAATATAGACAGAGCTAACGTCTTTCTAGATGGAGAATTCTGGGTTGGATTGGATAAGAACGATATTTTAGAACTCAAACTACATAAAGATAAAACAATTTCCGAAGATGAGAAAAAAGAAATAGAAAACAAATCTCAAATGGGAAAGATTAGAAATAGAGTTCTAAACTATATTTTTATTCGCCCACATTCAAAAAGAGAAATTATAGATCACTTTAAAATTAAACCAGATATTCAAAAAGAAAACCTCAACAGCATTGTAGAAAGCCTTGAAGAACAAAATATCATATCTGATCTTGAATTTGCAAAGTGGTATATAGAGGGACGATTAGCATCAGGAAAACATGGAGCCAATAAAATAAGAGCCGAGTTAATGAAGAAAGGAGTAAATAATAAGTTTATAGAAATTGCTATGTTTGAAAAAACTAACAATGATGAGTACGAAGATAAGCTTGATGGACAAATAAGAACATATATTGAAAAACTTACTAAATCTATAAAAGCTAAAAATCCAAACGACTTTAAGAATAAAATGATACAAAGATTAATGAGTAGAGGATTTAAATACAATGATATTAGAAAGGCTATCAGTATAGATGAGTAAGCACGAAATTCGAATAAAGAAATTCAAAAGAATAATTAATTTTGGATTTCTAATTTCGAGCTTCGTGCTTTGATATTCTAACGGTCCATTCCGTAAGCCGAATTCTGTGTTTAAAAGTATAATTTCTCTAAGCCCACAATGTGGTTGCTCCAGACAGGGGTTACCAGCATCCTAATATTACTATTAGAACCGGTGGTCTCTTACACTTGTCCCGTCTATATTTCTATAGATTGAACAATCCTCGTTAAAAACGGGGACACCATTTCACCATCGTCCCGATAAATCGGGACAGTTTCTTTCTGTTGCCCTCTTAGCTACTCGATGAGTTAGCACCCTAAGATTACTCCCAGCCAATCTTCTAAAGAGTGTTCGTCTAAAGAATACTTGGTGTCTATCCCGTCTTTTTTCAAATTAATAAATTAATTCGGTACGGGACCGCCTTGGAGTCCGGACTTTCCTCTTATATGTATTTCAATATTACAAATACATACAAGCTATACTTTGGAATGGACCGATCTAATTATAACATGAACGTGAGATTTCCCCTCCTTTCAAGGAGGGGATTAAGGGGAGGTCATATCGCACCGAAAGCAGATGTGTGCCTTTGTGCGATCCTTATTAGTTTAGATTCTTTTTTAAATATTCTGCTAAATCTGCAATCTTTACTCTTTCTTGCTTCATTGAATCTCTGTCTCTAACTGTTACTGCTTGGTCTTCTAGAGTTTCGAAGTCTACTGTTACACAATATGGTGTTCCAATTTCGTCTTGCCTTCTATATCTTTTTCCAATCGATGCGGTCTCGTCGTATTGAGTCATGTAATCTCCTTTTACTAAGTTTTGAACTTCTATTGCTTTAGCTTGTAGTTCTGGTTTCTTAGATAAAGGAAGAATTGCAACTTTGATAGGAGCAAGTGACTTCTTTAATTTTAGAACTACTCTTGTATCTTTTTCTCCTTTTGCATTTGTTAATTCTTCTTTTGTGTACGCATCTTCTAGAACCATCATTAATGTTCTATTTAAACCAACAGAAGTTTCCATAATATGTGGAACAAATCTTTCATTATTTTCTTGGTCAAAGTAATCTAGTTTTTCTCCAGAGAATTTAGAGTGCTGAGTTAAATCGTAATCTCCACGATCGTGAATTCCTTCAAGCTCTTTAAATCCTCCTAAAGTTTCGTAATTGTATTCAATATCGAATGCTTGAGTAGCATAAAATACTAATTTTTCATGTTTTTTGAATCTTAATCGTTCTGGATTAATTCCTAGTACTTCTACATGCCATTTCATTCTTGATTCTTTCCACATATCAAACAGTTGTTGTTTATCTGCTGGTTTGTGGAAGTATTGCATTTCCATTTGTTCAAATTCTCTTGTTCTAAAAACGAATTGTCTAGCAATAATCTCGTTTCGAAATGCTTTTCCTACCTGAGCAATTCCGAATGGAAGTTTTGGTCTTAAAGTATCTCTGTAATTTTTATATTCTAAATAAATTCCTTGGCAAGTTTCTCCTCTTAAGTAAGTGACATTTTCTTCAGAAAACGAGGCATCTGTTGTTCCCATATTAGATTTAACAAGAAGATTAAATGCTCTTGGTTCTGTTAAATCGTTTCCCAGTGGAGATTTAATATTGTTTTCTAAAATGATTGTTGCAAGTTCTGCAGCAGTTTTTTTATCCATATCGACTTTTTCTCCTTTTTTTTCAAAGAATTCTTCAACAAGATGATCAGCTCTGTATCTTGCGTGGGTCTTCTTATCCTCAACAAGCACATCATCAAATCCACCTACATGTCCAGAAGCAACCCAAGTTTTTGGATGCATAAATATTCCAGAATCCAACATTAGCATGTCATTTCTTTCCTGAACCATAGACTTTTCCCAAAGTCTTTGAATATTGTTCTTTAATAGAATTCCATAATGTCCGTAATCGTAAACTGCAGCAAATCCACCATAGATTTCTGAAGATGGATATATAAATCCATTTTCTTTTGCCCAAGACTTAAATTCGTCTAGTGTCTTTAGTTTTGTGTTATCAGTTTTCTGTTCTGAGTTCATAATTTTTATTTAAAATATACTTTTGTCATCCTGAGGCTCTCGAAGGATGAATTGTTGACTAAGATCATGGTTCGAGAACCTCACCATGGCAACAGAAATTTCGATGTTATGAAATATATGACAAAAAAAAGTCGTCTCAGAATAAATATTTAATTTACTCTGGGACGACTTAAGTATTAATTAATGCCGCGGTTCCACCCAATTTTCTCTTGCGAGACCCTTTATATTCAGTTTTCGCTTCAACAAAGCATGCCATTGCTTTGTAACAATTATACATTATTCCAATCTCAATATGCAATTACATTGCCATTGGAGGTTCTTCTGGTTTGTTCATTGGACAAGTACATCCTGCGCAATCACAAACTTCAGCATTTTCGTGTGCACACACATCACAATTACCAGCAGCACAACCGACACAACCACATTCACATACTGGAGTAGGCATTGTTGTATCCATATTTATAA
>JBDSRX010000045.1:0-8837 GCA_039929105.1 Candidatus Dojkabacteria bacterium | reverse complement strand
ATTTAGAAACAAGAGAAATTGATGACTTAGTAGAAATTTATACTGAAGCTTGGAGAAGAGGTTTAAAGACAACATATTACTTACATACAAAACCAAGACATTCTGCAGAACAAAGTACAACAACAGTTAATAAATCACAAGGTACAAATAAATCTGGATTTGCAAATGCTTTAAAACAACAAGTTGTTGAAACACCAAATCAAGATGCATTCGCTGTTTCAGCTCCTCCAGCAGAACCATTATTCAGTGGTGCAGTAATAACAATTGAAACTAGTTCTGTTGTTAATAATGAAGTTAATAAAGAAGAAATTGATCAATTAGTAGTTATTGAGAAAGCAAAAGTATTATCCGTAATGAATATGCAAGATTGTCCAGTAGACCCAGCAGAAAGATTCTTATGTGAAGCATGTCAATAAATATTAAATTTAAAATATGGGAATTCTTAGAAGAAAAAAATTAACAGACGATTTACAATTACAACATGTAGAGTATAAATGGGCACAAGAACTTCTAGATCAAGCTGTTGCAAATACTTGGTTTCCAAAAGAAATTCCTTTGGCAGAAGATTTACAAGACTGGAAAAAAATGAATCAAGAAGAAAGAGATGCTGTAACAATGTATATTGGATTTTCAAATCCATGCGAATTCGAAGTTAACGAATCAATAATAAACGGAATGATGCCTTTCGTTTCTGCACCAGAAGTACAAATGTACTTTACAAGACAAATGTGGGAAGAGGTAAACCATTCAATGACATTTAATTACATAATTAATACACTAGCAATTGATAGAGAGAAAGCTTTTAAACTTCACTCAACTATTGCTGAAGTTAGTGCAAAAGAAAATTTCTTAAGAAATTCTGTTGAGAATATGTCCAAAGGAAATATTGATATTACCACTACAGCAGGCATACAAGATTTTGTTAGAAATATTATTAAAACAAATGTAGTTACAGAAGGAATTTGGTTCTATACAGGCTTTATGTTTGCATTAAGCTTTAGGCAAAGAGGTTTAATGAGAAATTTAGGAAGCTTAACAGATTGGATTTCTAGAGATGAATCTCTTCATTTAAAAGTTGGAATTAATATTATTTTAACAATTTTAGATGAATATCCAGATGTTGCTACTCCTGCATTCGCAGAAGAAATTAAACAAATAATCTTAAAAGCAGTTGAATTAGAGATGAATTACAATATTAAATTGATCCCAAATGGAATATTGGGAATGAATACAGAATTTATTAATAATTATGTAAAATATGTTGCAGATAGAAGACTTGTGGAGCTAGGGTTTCCACCATACTACAATGTTCCTAATCCAGCAAAATGGATGACCGCTGCAAATGATACTTATCAATTAGTAAATTTCTTCGAGGCACAAAACACTTCCTACGAAGTGAATGCTGGGAAGTAGAATTACATTAGACTATAGACTATTACGATTTAGCTCATATCTCACGCTTGACTTTATTCTATTCTAGATATAACCTATACCTATGGTATAGGTTTATTTATTATTTACTTTTAATGACTGATTCTGAATTAAAAAATAATAAGGACAAAGCTTCTATCTCTGTAAAAAAAGCTCATGGTACACTTAATAAGATATTATTAATGATAACGGAAGATAAATATTGCCCAGATATTATTCAACAGGTAGATGCAGCAATTGGATTATTAAAATCTTCTAAAAAAACTTTATTGATTGGTCATTTGGACCATTGCGTTGAACATAATATGCATGAGGATAAACCCAAAACGATAGATGAACTGATTCGTATTTTTGATCTACAATAATATTTATTTAATTTTTAATATGGAAATTCAGAAATCAACTATAAAAAATATAGGAATAGCTTTAATTAGTTTGATTGTAATAGTGTTTTTAATAATTGCTTTTTCGAACAAACCAGTTACATCCTCTGCTAATAGTGGAGCCCCTATTATTTCGGGAGATGAACAGATAATTGATCTAACTGCAAAAGTAGGATATACACCCCAGAATATAACAGCTAAAGGAAATTCTAATACAATACTGCGAGTTGCTACAAAGAATACATTTGATTGTAGTTCTAGCCTAAGAATTCCATCTTTGAACATTACAAAACTTCTACCAGCTACTGGAAGTACTGACATTTCTTTAGGAACACCAATACCAGGAACAGAAATAAATGGTACATGCTCAATGGGAATGTACAGTTTCAAAATTAAGTTTACATAACAATTTTTTAAATGCAGAAATACTCAATAGATATAAAAGGTATACATTGCACTGGTTGTATTAACTTAATAAAGTTGATTTTTGAAGATGACTTATCTTTTACTGAAGTGGTAGTAGATTCAGAAAGAAATCAAGCCACATTTAAAACTCAAGATAAGGTTGAAGATGTAACTAAGGAACTTAATACCATATTTAAAAAAGATCTCGTTGAATATAAATACTTCAATTTAACTCAAATATAGATATGGAAAAAATAACTCTCCCAGTTAAAGGAATGCATTGTGCAAGTTGCTCACAAACAATTGAAAAAACTTTAAAGAAAGTAGATGGTGTTGAATCTTGTGAAGTCAATTACGGGAATGAAAAAGCAAAGATAGAATTTGATCCTAAAAAAACAAATATTAAAGATTTAAGTAAAAAAATAGAGCCTTTCGGCTACTCATTAGTTAATTCCACTCATAAAATGCCCGACGGTAGTGAAATGAAAATGGAGGATATGCCTGGGATGAAGGGCATGGATCATTCTGAACATTTAGGTTTAAACCAATCTAGGGAAGATAAGTTAGTAGAACTTGCAAATCAGAAAACAAAGGTTATGTTTATTATGCCAATTACAGTAATAGTTTTTATTTTTATGATTTGGCAAATTATTAATCAAGCACTACCTTCATTTCCAAAGTTTTTTCTATCGGATGAATTGTATAATCCCATTCTGCTTGTTTTTGCAACAATTGCATTGTTTTGGATTGGAAAATCATTTTTGAAAGAAGTAGTTACATTTATAAAGTATAGAGTTTCAACAATGTATACACTGGTGGGAATAGGGACATTAACAGCTTACATTTATAGTTCGATTGTAGTTCTATTTCCTAAGCTGATAGAAAGTTTAAATCTACCAATGCATACTTATTTTGATGTTACCATTGTGGTTATTGGATTCGTGTATTTAGGTAAATATTTAGAAACAAGGTCTAAATTACAAACTGGAGAAGCTATTGAAAAGCTCTTAAACTTGCAAGCAAAAACAGCAATTGTAGAAAGAGATGGGAAAGAAATTGAAATACAAGTTGCAGCAGTTCTTGTAGGAGATATTGTTATTGTAAAACCTGGTGGAAAAATACCAGTCGATGGAATTATATTTGAGGGAAGTTCTTCAATTGATGAATCTATGATCACGGGAGAATCATTACCCGTGGATAAAAGTATTAATGATAATGTGATAGGAGGAACAATAAATAAACAGGGTGCTTTTAAGTTTAAAGCAACTAAAGTTGGTTCAGAAACTTTGCTTGCTCACATAATAAAAATGGTTGATGAGGCACAGGGAAGTCGTGCACCAATTCAAAAGCTGGCTGATCAAATTTCGGGAGTTTTTGTACCATTAGTTTTAATAATCTCGGTAATAACTCTTCTTAGTTGGATAATAATTGGTTCTCAATTTATGCCTTTCCCACAAGCCCTATCCATTGCAATCACTTGTTTTGTAGGAGTTTTAGTAATAGCCTGCCCTTGTGCTTTAGGCCTTGCAACTCCAACGGCAATAATTGTTGGTACGGGGATTGGAGCAAAAAATGGAATTCTTATTAAAGATGCAGAAAGTCTAGAAAAATTTCATAAAGTCACTACTATCGTTACAGATAAGACCGGAACAATAACTAAAGGGAAGCCAGAAGTGGTAGAGATCCATTTAACATCAGAATTGACTGAAGATGACGTTCTAAAATTAATCGCTTCTCTAGAAAAAAATTCTGAACATCCTTTAGCAGAAGCAATTGTAAATAAAGCAAAAGAGAAAAATATTGAGCTGTTAAAAGTTCAAGACTTTGAAATAATCGAAGGGAAAGGATTGAAAGGAAAAATTGATGAAAAAGAGTACTTTGCTGGAAATACTAAGTTATTGGCTGAACTTAATCTTGAGTTAGATAAATCACAACTGGACGAAATGACTGGAAAAGGAGAAACACCAGTGATATTAATGACTACGGGAAAAGTCTTATCTTTAATTGGAATTGCTGACAGTTTGAAAGAGAATGCAAAAGATACAATATCAGAACTTCATAATTTGGGGATTAAAGTTGTCATGTTAACTGGAGATAATGAGCGAACAGCAAACTACATTGCGAAGCTTGCAGGTATTGATGAGGTTATTGCCGAAGTTTTACCTCAAGATAAAGCTAAAAAGATTAAAGAGCTACAAGAGCAGGGAGGTATTGTGGCAATGGTAGGAGATGGCGTTAATGATGCTCCAGCATTAGCTCAAGCAGATATTGGAATAGCAATGGGAACGGGAACTGATGTAGCGATTGAGTCAGCGCAAATAACACTTTTGAAAGGAGATTTTTCAAAAGTTACGCAAGCAATTAAGTTGTCCCGCTTTACAATGAGTGCTATTAGACAAAATCTTTTCTGGGCGTTTGCATATAATATTATTGGTATTCCTTTGGCATCAGGATTACTTTTCCCTATTTTTGGTATATTGTTAAACCCTGCTTTTGCTGGGCTAGCAATGGCACTAAGTAGCGTTTCGGTAATTTCAAATTCTTTAAGATTGAGACTCAAGAGACTATAAATTGTCTACTTTTTACATTTTTCTTATGATGAATCAGTTTTATTATCCATTTAATAACATGATGAATGGCTTTAACAATCTAACGACTAATCCAACTAATCAATGGATATTATTAATCCTCTTTATTCTGTTAGTATGTAGTACCGTACTAAATATTGCATTAATTATTTTTATTATTTTGAAAAAAAATAAGAATATTAATAAGTAAATTTCTATTGTTTAAAATATGAATAAAATATTAACCAATCAAAAAAAAGAATTTTATGTAGATGGGATGCATTGTGCTGCATGTGAGTTGTTAATTGAAAAAAGAATCTCAAAAGTGAATGGTGTAAAGAATGTTAATGCAAAATTAAATGAAGGAAAGGTTTATATAGAATCTGTCAGAGGTTTAACTGCTACAGAATTAAGTAAATTGGTAGAAAAAGATGGTTATAGAATTTTGGATAAAAAACATAAAAAAATAAAAAACAAAACTAATTTAATAAAAGCATTTTTTGTTGCTCTTGTATTCTTTAGCTTATTTCTTTTATTACAGAAGCTAGGGATAATAGATTTGGCTTCTGGAAATGGTCAAGTTACATTACCCTTTGTATTTCTAGTGGGAATTATTGCCTCATTATCAACATGTATGGCTGTTGTGGGTGGTTTGGTGCTTTCTTTATCGTCTAACTATGCTAAGGAGCATCAAGCTAAACCAATGATTTTATTTCATGCTTCCAGGATTATAGGATTTTTTATACTTGGTGGGGTCATTGGATTAATTGGATCTGCTTTTATTCTGACTCCAATAATGTCTTTCATTTTAAATCTTGCTCTGTTTTTTGTTATGTTAATAATGGCAATTAACCTATTAGATATATTTCCTTTTGTTAGAAAACTTCAATTAAAAATGCCTAAATTTATAGGTAGAAGAGCCTTAAATGTTGGTGAAAGTAATAATAATTTGACACCAATATTACTAGGAGCAGCAACCTTCTTTTTACCATGTGGGTTCACCCAATCAATGCAGCTCTACTCTTTAACTACTGGTAGTTTTTTAACGGGAGCAATCACAATGCTAGTATTTGCTTTAGGAACGTTTCCAGTTCTTGCATTAATCAGCTTTGCATCTACTAAACTTTCTAAAGGACTGCAATCTGAGTTGTTTTTTAAAGTGGCTGGATTTATTATTATCTTCTTTGCAATTTTCAATTTTCTAGGTGCATTGACAGCAGTAGGTCTAATAAGTCCAATTTTTAATATATAAAATTAACTTAATCACTATTTTTAAGAACTCGCCCCTAGGAACAAATTACTCGCTAACCGTGGTATGATAACTTAATATTATTTTTTTATAAGAAAATTTATGGACGAAAATAAAACAGCAGCTCCAGCTAAAAAAGCAGCAGGTGGTTTAGCAAAACCAATGAACTTATCCGCAGAACTACAAGAAATTGTAGGAGCAGGACCAATGCCAAGAACAGAAGTTACAAAAAAACTTTGGGTTTATATTAAGGCTAATAATTTACAAAATCCAGAAAACAAAAGAGAAATTATGCCTGACGCAAAATTAGGTAAGGTATTAGGAAACAATCCAATCAACATGTTTGCAATGACAAAAGTTGTATCTCAACATTTATCTTAATCTAAGATAAAGAAAACAAAAAGGAGGCTAGAAGCCTCCGTTTTGTTTGAATTTTTTTATATTTTAATCTCGTTTCTTAGATTCCACTTTCTTTTTTAGCATATCCTATATTATAATTGTAACTGCGACTTTAAAATACTAGATCACTTTTTAAGATAATATTATGCTAAAAAACAATAGGACTACATGGATAATCGCATTGATTGCTTTAGTGAACATGCTTGGATATGGAATTATTATTCCTATTCTATATTCTTATTCTAAAAAATTTGGACTTTCAGATTTTGAAAATGGACTACTATTTTCTCTTTTCTCTATTTGCGCATTTATTTCTACTCCTATAATTGGACGTTTATCCGATAAATATGGAAGAAGACCACTTTTATTAATTTCTATAATAGGAACCGCAATATCATTTGTAATTATGGCGTTTGCACCAAGTGCAATATTCTTATTTATAGCTAGAGCACTAGACGGTTTAACAGCTGGTAATATTCCTGTTGCGTTTGCAGTTATTTCCGATTCTACAAAACCTCAGGATAGAGCAAAGGCATTTGGATTAATTACTGCAGCGTTTAATTTTGGATTTGTATTTGGTCCAGCTATTTCTGCTATCACAATTGGTATTGGTCAAGAAGTTCCATTTCTAATAGCAGCTGGAATTACTATAATAGCTGTAATAATAACTGCAAAGTACTTACCCGAAACGAATGTCCATATGGGAGAAGTAACGGAAGGAAAACTATTTGACTTCAACCTTCTTTGGAAAACATTATTCGACAAGAATTTAGGATCAACATTTATAATTACATTAATTTTCTACTTTGCATTTGCTTGTGCACTCATTTATGGATTCCAACCTTTTACAATTAATGTGTTAGGGATATCTGAATCTCAAAATGCAATGTTATTTACACTTTTTGGAGCAGTAGGTTTAATTTCTCAAACTTTCTTAGTAGAGAGAATTGTTAAAAGATTTGGAAATAAAAAAGCATTTACATATGGAATACTATTCACAGGTGGAGCATTTTTATTAATGTTCTTCTCTTACTCATTACCATTTTTTGTATGTGCAGCAATACTTCTAGCTTTAGTTAATAGTCTTGTCCAAACTCTTATTCCTACAATACTTTCAGAAGAAGTGGACCAAAAATCTCAAGGTACAATGATGGGTTTGAATACTTCATACCAAAGTATTGGTATGATTGGTGGACCAATAGTTGGAGGAATTGTTGCAACAGCAATTGCTATTAGATGGAATTTTTTATTAGGAGCAATACTAGTTGCTCTTTGTTTCTTTATTTCGTTTAGAGCATTAAAGTTTGGAACTAAGAAAGATACTGCTTTCTAGAACAAAATAAAAGGAGGCGAATTCCTCCTTTTATTGATACAACATTCCTAATTTATTCATTTATATCTCCTGTTTTAACTTCACCATCTCTTACATAATTAGCAAAAATAATTCCTGTAGGAGTTACATTTGATTTCACTAATTTAAAATTAAATGGCTGTGTACCTTCTGCAAATAGTTTTTTACCTTTACCTAATGTTAGTGGATAAGTTTTTAACCAAAGTTCATCTACAAGGTCATTTTTAAATAATGTTTGTACAAGATTAGCACTCCCATATACCTGAATGTCCGGTCCAACTTCATTTTTTAATTTTTTTAATTCTTCAACAACATTATCATTAATAAAGACTGTATTTTGCCAAGTAGATTCTTTTAGAGTAGAAGATACAACATATTTATGTGCTTCGTTTACTCCAGGCCACATTTCTGCATGGCTAGGCCAGAAATTAACCCATATATCAAATGTCTTTCTCCCTAGCAAAAGATCAAAGGGCTTATTCATTTGTTCGAGCATAAGTTTTCCACTTTCATCACTATCCAATGGTGCTGTCCACCCGGAAAAATCAAACCCTCCTTCAGAATCTTCTTTTCTACCTCCTGGGCCTTGAATAACTCCATCTAAGCTCATAAATTCTAATACTATTATTTTTCTCATATCATTACTTTAATAAGTATTAATAAATGATAACAGAAGGTTAAAAGATGAAACAATGATAAATATCTAAAAAGAATTATTTAAACTGGGCAACTAATCTTTTCTTTAGTTTATTATCATTTTTTTGAAGTTCTTGCATAACCGGAATATCAAGGTCTGTATTGGGGTTATGCTTCAATCCCCAATTCATAATAGCGAAGATAGTTGGAAGAAGTTCAAGTGCCTTTTCTGTTGGTATATATATTGCAGAACTTTTATTTTTTGGATCATCAGTTTTAATAATAAGATCAGCTTCTAGAAGTTTATCTAATCTATCAGCTAAAATATTTGTTGCGATTTTTTCTTTTGAATTTAAGAAGTCTTTGTAATGTCTTTTGTTTAAAATTATTAAATCTCTCAGGATTAATAAGCTCCA